>JANONZ010000492.1:0-3980 GCA_031421095.1 Thermomicrobiales bacterium | reverse complement strand
CCAGGCACCAGAGGTCCGGGAGGTTCGCTACGTCGGGATCGAGGCGGCGCGGCCGTCGCCGCAGGTGGAAGCGGCGTTCGCCAATGCTGAGGTCGTGGTCATCGGGCCGTCCAACCCGTTCGTCTCCATCGGGCCGATCCTGGCGGTGCCCGGGATGGCGACGCTGATCGATGCCGCGAGGTCTGGCGGTGCGCGCGTCGTGGCGGTCAGCGGCATCGTCGGTGGGGTCGCACTCAAGGGGCCGGCAGACCGGATGCTGACCTCGCTCGGCTTCGGATCCAGCGCCCGGAGCGTGGCCGCGCTTTACGCGGATTCGCTCGACGGGTTCGTGCTCGACACCCTTGACGCGTCGCTCGAAGGCGAGATCGGCGCGCTTGGACTGCGCACGCTCGTGACCGATACGATCATGGTCGATGACGCGGGTCGCGCCCGCCTTGCCGAGACTGTGCTGGGATTCGCCCGATCGCTGTGACTGCCATCATCCCGATCCGTATCGCCGCAATCGTCCCGACCCGTGTCGGCGTCGTCGTCCCGACCCGTATCGCCGCCATCATCCCGGTCGGGACGCTGGAGGGTGCCAAGACGCGCCTGGGCGGGACGCTGGATGCGGAGGAGCGGCAGGACCTCACCGAGCGCCTCCTGACGCGGACCGTGGAGGCTGCGCTGGCCACGGACGGCATCGACGACGTCCTGGTGGTCAGCCCGGATCGCGAGGTGCTACGCCGCGCGGCGGATCTTGGGGCACGGACTCTCCGCCAGCGCTCGGTCGGCCTGAACGCCGGCCTGAACGAGGGTCGTCAGGACGTGGTCGCGGGTGGCGCCGAGGCGATCCTCGTGCTGCCGATCGACCTGCCGTTCGTCACCGCGGAGGCCGTGGCGGCGGTACTGGAGCCCCTGATCGTGGGCGAGGGCGTCGTGGGCGAGGGCGTCGTGGGCGCGGCCGTCGTGGGCGCGGCGATCCCCCACCACGGCGCGTTCGTCGCGGACGTCGTGCTCGTCACGGACCGCCACGGCAGCGGCACGAACGCTCTGGCGTTGCGGCCGCCCCACGCTATCGCTTTCGCGTTCGGACCGGGCAGCCGCCACGCTCATCGGGTGGCCGCCGAGGCCATCGGCGCCCGGTACGTGGAGGTCGATGGGCCGCTGGCGTTCGATCTCGACACGCCGGACGACCTCGTCGTCATCGGATCGATGGCCCCGGAGGGCATCGGTGCCGGCTGACCGGGCGGGTGCGGGTCCACCGGCTGACCGGGCGGGCGCGGGTGCCCCGGCGATCTCGATCCTCGCGCTTGATGGCATCCCGGAGATCCGCATCCGCGACGACCTGGGCGCGATCATCGGGGAGGCCATCGAACGGACGCCCGGCGCCATGCCGCTGACCGATCAGGACGTCCTGGTCGTCACCCAGAAGATCGTGTCGAAGGCGGAAGGCGCCGTCATCGACCTGACCGGTATCGTCCCGAGCGACGAGGCGATCGAATTCGCCCAACGCTACGACCGCGACCCGCGCCAGGTCCAGGTCGTCCTGGATGAGGCCGCACGAGTCGTCCGGATGGAGAACGGCGTCATCATCACGGAGACCCGGCACGGCTTCGTGTGCGCCAACGGCGGAGTGGATGCCTCCAACGTCGGGCCGGATTCGGGCTCGCTCGTGACGCTTTTGCCACGCGATGCCGATGCCTCCGCGGCCGCGATCCGGGGCTCCGTACGGGCGCGGTTCGGCGTCGATGTGCCGGTCATCGTGTCCGACTCGTTCGGCCGCCCGTGGCGCTGGGGCATCGTCGACGTCGCGATCGGCGTGTCCGGGCTCCAGCCCCTGGAGGACCTACGCGGCCAACCCGACGCTGACGGCCGGATCATGCGGTCCACCGTACGGGCCGTCGCCGACGAGCTGGCCTCCGCCGCGGAACTCGCGCTCGGCAAGAGCGCCGGCCGTCCCGTGGCGATCATCCGGGGCGCGGCGTTCACCCGCGGCGAGGGCTCCATCCGCGATGTCGTGATGTCGCCCGCGACCGACCTCTTCCGCTAGCCGGACAAGGCGGGCAAGCGGGGGTCGCGCGGGGTGGCGCGCTGCGACCCCGTCAGCCGTGCAGGAATCGTGCCAGGAACGTCCGCGTCCGTTCGTCCCTGGGATTCGAGATCACCTGCTCCGGCGGGCCGATCTCGACGAACTGGCCCTCGTCCATGAAGTAGACCCGGTCGGCCGCCTCACGGGCGAACGCCATCTCGTGGGTGACCACGATCATCGTCCGACCCTCGTGGGCCAGGTTCTCCATGACCTTGAGCACCTCGCCGACAAGCGATGGATCCAGCGCACTCGTGGGCTCGTCGAACAGCAGCACGTCCGGCTCCATGGTCAGAGCCCGGGCGATCGCGACGCGCTGGCGTTGGCCGCCGGACAGCCGCGACGGGTGTTCGTCCCGCTTCTCGCTGAGCCCGACCTTCGCCAGGTTCTCTTCGGCCAATTCGGTCGCCTCTTTGCGACCCAGCTTCTTCACGTGCATGGGCGCCTCGATCAGGTTGCCCAGGACAGTCAGGTGCGGGAACAGGTTGAACTCCTGGAAGACCATCCCGGCGTGCAACCTGAGCTGGCGGATCTGCTCGGCCCCGGCCCGGGTGCGACGCTTGAGTGGTTGGGCCGGCACGACGATGTTGTTGATATCCACGACACCCGCCGTCGGCTCCTCCAGGAAGTTGAGGCAGCGCAGGAACGTGCTCTTGCCGGAACCGGATCGGCCCAGGATCGTGACGGTCTCGCCCGGATACACGGTCATGGTGCAGCCCTTGAGCACATGGAGTTCGCCGAAGTGCTTCTCGATTGCGGTCGCGCGGACGATCGGCACGGCACCTGGCTTGACGCGCACGCCCGGCACCTCGGCCGGGTGCCTGGCGACTTCGAGCCAGTCGGTCGTCATGGTCGTCGGCTTTGGACGCGGTCACCGGCGGCCATCCGCCGCTCCAGGCGACCCTGGAACAGCGAGAACAGGATGGTCAGCATCCAGTAGATGAAGGCTGCCACGAGCAGCGTCTGCATGGACTGGAACGTCGGCCGCCCTGAGGCCTGGGCGCGCCACACGATCTCCTGGACGCCCACGACCGACGCCAGCGACGAGTCCTTGATCATCGCCACGAAGTCATTGCCGACGGCCGGCGTGACGATCCGGAAGGCCTGCGGCGCGACGATCCGTCGGAACGTGGTTCGAGGGCTCATGCCCAGCGATTGGGCGGCCTCGATCTGGCCCTGCGGGACCGCTTCGATCCCGGATCGGAAGACCTCCGTCATGTACGAGCCGTAGTTGAGGCTGAGGGCCACGATCGCGGTCGGGATCGCCGGCAGGACGATGCCGGCCTGCGGTAACGCGATGTAGATGAACAGGATCTGCAGGAGTAGCGGTGTCCCGCGGAAGAACGAGACGTAAAAGCTGGCGATACCGTTGAAGAACGGGTTGCCCGACAGTCGTCCGAGCGCCCCGAGCGCGGCGAGGATCGTCGCGAAGAAGATCGACGTGACTGCGAGGAACAGGGTGATCGGGACGCCCGCCAGGATGAACGGGAGGACTTTCTGCAGGAACGCCGAGTCCACCGTGACCGTGATCAGGATGAACCCGATCAGCGCGGCGACGATGAAGGCCCAGGTGACCAGGAACTTCGCTCGCCAGACCCGCCTACGTCGCTCGCGCGCCCGCGCGATATCGATCACCAATTGCTGGTTCGCGGCCCTTGCCTCGAGCGGACTACCGATCATGATGTCGCTTCACCACCTGGCTTGAGATACGGAAACGCGCCCCGGAGCCAAGCGACGCGGGGGCGCCACGTGGGGTAGAAAATGGGCGTCCCAACGACCATTTCCCGGCCCACGTCGCCCCATTTCGCTCGTCGTGCCGGGGTCTTTGAATTGGTGGTGTGCGGGTCTTTGCTGCGCGCCGAGGGCCCCTGCGTTTGGGCTCGAAGCCGACCAATCACTCACCGCCTCTACCCTG
>JANONZ010000491.1:0-4728 GCA_031421095.1 Thermomicrobiales bacterium | reverse complement strand
TTGCGACCTGCCTGACCGTCGAGGAGCTCGCCAGGATCTACGGTCCAGACTCACCCCAGGACCTGAAGTGGAGCGACGTCCGCGCCGACTTCCCGGGCGATCCGGTCAACCGGTTCATACCTGGCGCCGACTCCGGGACGTTCGACTACTTCACCGAGGAGATCAACGGCGAGACTGACGCCGCGACGCAGTTCGCCACGCAGTCCGAGGATGACAACTTCCTGGTCACCGGGGTCGCCGGCGATGTCAATGCGATCTCGTTCTTCGGCTTCGCGTACTTCGTGGAGAACACCGACAAGCTGAAGGCGGTCGAGGTCGACGGCGGCGCCGGCTGCGTCGCGCCGACCGAGGCCGCGATCAACGACAACAGCTACACCCCGCTCAGCCGCCCGCTGTTCATCTACCCGGATATCGGCAAGGCGAAGGAGCGACCGGAGCTCAAGGCCTTCGTCGATTTCTATCTCGACAACACCAATGCGCTGTCGGCCGAAGTCGGTTACATCGCCATGCCCGATGCCCTCCTCCAGGCGGAGAAGGACGAATGGGCGGCAGCCGTCGGCGGCTGATCCTCAGCCTCCTCCTCCAGCACGCACCGGCTCGAAGCTCGGATCGAGCCGGTGCGTTGCTCTTTCCTCCTCGCCTGCGCGTGACGTAGGCTAGGAGTCCGACCCCTCGACGAGGAGAGTCACATCGAATGACGAGCGCAGCCAGACCCCTCACCCGTCGGCGGCCGATGACGGAACGGATCATCGAGGTCCTGCTCTTTCTGTCGGCCGCGCTCGGCGTTGTCACGACCATCGGGATCGTCCTCGTCCTGGCCTTCGAGACGCTCGAGTTCTTCCGCGAGGTCAACCCGATCGCCTTCTTCACCGGCACGTTCTGGTCCGCCTCGATCCTGCCGCGAGCCTTTGGGGTCCTGGCGCTCGTGTCCGGAACGATCCTCGTGGCCGGGATCGCCCTGATCATCGCGGTCCCTCTCGGCCTGCTCTCGGCGGTCCTGCTGGCCGACTACGCATCCCCGCGCGTCCGAACGCTGGTCAAACCGATCCTCGAGACGATCGCCGGCATCCCCACGATCGTGCTCGGCTTCTTCGCCGTCAATGTCATCTCCCCGCAGCTCCTCATCCCGATCCTTGGCAAGCAGAACATCGGCGGCTTCTCGGCGCTGGCCGGCGGGATCGTGGTGGGGCTGCTCGTCACGCCGCTGATCGCCTCGATCTCGGAAGACGCCATGCGCGCCGTTCCGCGAGGCATGCGCGAGGGCGCCTACGCAATGGGCGCGACGAAGTTCGAGGTCGTCAGAAAGGTCGTCTTTCCTGCTGCGATCTCGGGGATCATGGCGTCGATCATCCTGGCGATGAGCCGGGCCATCGGTGAGACGATGGCGGTGCTGCTCGCCGTTGGGACGAAGCCGCAGTTCACCCTCGATCCGACCGAGAGCGTTCAGACCATGACGGCGTTCATCGCCCAGATCAGCCTCGGCGAAACAGCTCAAGGGTCGATCGAGTTCAAATCCCTCTTCGCGGTCGGGGCAACGCTCTTCGTCCTGACCCTCGCGCTGAACCTCCTGAGCGGGTGGTTCGTGCGCAAGTTCCGGACCGCGTACTGATGGCCGCCGCTGCACCTCCCATCAGCCCGCCTGTCGGGGCGGGTGTCGGGCGCTTTGAGCCGGCGCTCATGCGCCGAAAGTTGACCGGGACGGTCTTCTACGGCGCCTGCCTCGCGGCGATCGGGATCCTGCTCCTCGCCCTGACGTTTCTTCTGGTCGATGTCTTCGCGCGTGGCCTGCCATGGCTGGACCTGGACTTCCTGACTGGCGTCCCATCGCGTCGGCCCGAACGCGCGGGCCTCCTGCCCGCCCTCGTCGGGTCGTTCCAGGTCGGCGTGATCGTCGGCCTGCTCAGCTTCCCGATCGGGGTGGCGGCGGCGATGTACCTGACCGAGTACGCCCGCGACAGCTGGATCAATCGGCTACTCCAGACGAATATCAGCAATCTGGCCGGCGTCCCCTCGATCATCTACGGCATCCTGGGGCTGGCACTCTTCGTCCGCCTGCTGGGGCTGGGACCGACATCGCTGGCGGCGGGACTGACGATGACCATGCTGATCCTGCCGGTCGTGATCATCGCCTCGATCGAGGCGCTGAAAGCCGTCCCGGACGCCCAACGCGAGGGCGCCTACGCACTCGGCGCGACGCGCTGGCAGATGGTCAGCCGTTCCGTCTTCCCGGCCGCCGCTCCCGGCATCATGACCGGGCTCATCCTGGCCATGGCTCGGGCCATCGGTGAGGCGGCGCCCCTCCTGTTGATCGGGGCGTCCGTCTTCGTGACCTTCCTGCCGAACCCGATCGAAGGCAGCTACACGGTCCTGCCGATCCAGGTTCTCCAGTGGTCGACGCGTCCTCAGGCGGACTTCCAGGGCATCTCGGCCGCCGCGATCATCGTGATCCTCGCCCTGATGCTCGTCCTCAATGCCCTCGCCCTCATCGTTCGAGTCCGCCTCTCGAGGCATATCCAGTGGTAGAGGAGAACTCCGTGAACACCCAGCTCCCGGAGGCGCCCGTCCGCGGACCCTCGACTGACGGTGCCGGCCCGGCGATCCGAATCGCGGTGATGCCGCGCGGCGGCGCCTCCTCCGGCATCGAGCGCGAACGCGAGTACGTCGTCGAGCTCCAGGACGTGTCCTGTTTCTACGGTTCGTTCCGTGCCGTCCGCAACGTCGACATCAAGGTCGCCAAGCACGCGATCACGGCCCTGATCGGTCCGTCGGGCTGTGGCAAGACCACGCTCCTGCGCACGATCAACCGGATGAACGACCTCGTACCCTCGTATCGATCCGAGGGCCGGATCCTGCTCGACGGGCAGGACCTCTCTGCCAGGAACGTCGATCCCGTGGCCGTGCGGCGACGGGTCGGGATGGTCTTCCAGAAGCCCAATCCGTTCCCCAAGACGGTCTGGGAAAACGTGGCCTTCGGACCGAAGATCAACGGCTACAAGGGGGACATGAACGAGCTCGTCGAACGGAGTCTTCGCCGCGCCGCCCTGTGGGACGATGTCAAGGACAAGCTCAAACAATCCGGTATGGCCCTCTCCGGCGGCCAGCAGCAGCGCCTGTGCATCGCCCGCACGATCGCGGTCGACCCCGAGGTCATCCTGATGGACGAGCCGTGCTCCTCGCTGGACCCGCGCTCGACCCTCCAGATCGAGGAGCTGATGGACGAGCTCAAGCGCGACTACACGATCGTGATCGTCACCCACAACATGCAGCAGGCCGCGCGGGCCTCGGACACCACCGTATTCATGACCATGGGCGAGGATCTCGCCGGCTACGTCGTGGAACAGGGTGAGACGGTGGGCATCTTCACGAACCCACAGAACCAGCTGACCGAGGATTACGTCTCCGGTCGGTTCGGCTGAGCCGAGGGACCGACATGACCGAGCAACACGAACGCACCGACGTGACCCGGGTCGACGCCCAGGTGGACGCGCTGGCATCCGCGGCCGAGGGCCAGATGTCGCCGACCCGGGTTCCGGCTAAACGCGAATCGCTCGATCGCGATGAGCACATGATCAAAGATGCCGTTCTGCGCATGGGCAGCCTCGTCGAGGAGGCCATCCGCGACGCCAGCCGGGCGCTCCAGGACCACGACACGGACCTCGCGCTCCAGGTCATCAAGGGCGACGCGATCATCAACGAGGCGCAGCGCTCCGTCACCCGCCTCATCTCCGTGACGATCGCGACCCAGAGTCCTGTCGCCCGCGACCTGCGCTACCTCCTCACCCTGGACCATGTCATGTACGAACTGGAGCGCATCGGCGACCACGCCGCGTCTGTGGCCAAACAGGTCCTCAAGCTCGCTCCCGAGGCCCCGCTGAAGGATTACATCCACCTGCCGGCGATGGCCGAGCAAGGCGCCGTGCTGGTCCACGGGGTCCTGCGGGCGCTGGTCGACATCGATGCCGTCGCGGCGCGCGAGATCGCCGTCCTGGACGACGAGATCGATCGTCTCTACCACGCGACCTTCGACGAGGTCGTCGCGCTGATGCGAGCGGACCCGGCCAATGTGGAGCGCGGAACGCGGATCATCATCGCGTCGCATTACCTGGAGCGGATCGGCGACCGCGCCACGAATATCGCGGAGGACATCGTCTACCTCGTCACCGGCGACGTGGAAGACCTGAACCCGTGACCGATCGGACGGCGTCGCAGAGCGACCCGATCCGCGTGCTCTTCGTGTGCACCGGCAACTCCGCGCGGAGCATCATGGCGGAGGCGCTCCTCCGCCACCACGGTCGGGATGCCTTCGAGGTCCACAGCGCCGGTACGGAGCCCAAGGGAATCAACCCGCTCACGCTGCGCGTCCTCGCCGAGGCCGGCATGGACGCGTCGTTCGCGCACTCCAAGTCGGTCGACGAGTTCCTGGGCCAATCGTTCGACTACGTCGTCACCGTGTGCGACCAGGCGCGCCAGACCTGCCCGGTCTTCCCCGGCGTCCACGAATCGCTCCACTGGGGCTACGAGGATCCGGCCGCCGCCGAAGGCACGGACGACGAACGGGTCGCCGTCTTCCGCAAGGTGTTCATCCAGATCGGCGAGCGGATCGCGCAGTTCGCGACGGTCACCCGGCGTCAGCCGGCCTGATGTTCCTGCATCTGCTCCGCCATGCCCACGCCGGTGACGGGATGTCGTGGGACGGCCCGGACGACGCGCGACCGCTGACGGACAAGG
>JANONZ010000490.1:0-4883 GCA_031421095.1 Thermomicrobiales bacterium | reverse complement strand
CGGCGGGATGCCCGCAATGGCCAGCGAACCGATGAGCATCGTCGCGTAGGTGATCGGGATCTTCTTCGACAGCCCGCCCATGTTCCGCATGTCCTGCTCCTCGTGGACCGAGTGGATGACGGAGCCCGAGCCGAGGAACAGGAGACCCTTGAAGAAGCCGTGGGTCATGAGGTGGAAGATCGCGGCTGTCCATGCACCCACGCCGAGGGCGGCGAACATGTAGCCCAGCTGGCTCAGCGTCGAGTAGGCCAGGACCCGCTTGATGTCCGTCTGGGTCATCGCGATCGAGGCCGCCAGGATCGCCGTGAAGATGCCGATCGCGGCCACGACGACCATCACTTCCGGGGCGTGGGCGAAGATCGGGTTGCTGCGGGCGATGAGGTACACGCCGGCATTCACCATCGTCGCCGCATGGATGAGGGCTGATACGGGCGTCGGGCCCTCCATCGCATCCGGCAACCAGACGTGGAGCGGGAACTGGGCGCTCTTGCCCATCGCCCCGGCGAAGATGAGCAGGCTGATGAACACGATCGTCGTCTGCGGCAGCGTCCCTATACGGTGGATGACGTCCTGGATGTCGAGCGTCTGAAGGCTGACGAAGATGAGCATGATGCCCAGCGCGAAGCCCACGTCGCCGACGCGGTTGACGATGAACGCCTTCTTGGCGGCGAGTCCTGCCGAGCGCTTGCGATACCAGAACCCGATGAGCAGGTAGCTCGACAGGCCGACCAGTTCCCAGGCCACGAATACGACCAGGAAGTTGCTGGCAAGGACGAGCAGCAGCATGGAGAACATGAACAGGTTCAGGTAGGCGAAGAAGCGCCAGTAGCCCGGGTCATGGCGCATATAGCCGATCGAGTACACATGGACGAGCAGCCCGATCGTCGTGACCACGATGAGCAGGCACGCGGTCAGGTTGTCCACGAAGAACCCGACGTCGACCACGAAAGCGCCGGCCGGGATCCAGGTGAACAGCGAGTGGCCATAGCCGTGCTCGCCGAACGGCTCGGCGCCGGTCAGGCTGCTGTACGCGGTCGCCATGGCGATGAGCCAGACAGCGAAAACGGCCAGGACCGGGATCCAGTGGGCCTGCTTGCCGAGGCGTCGGCCGATGAGGGCCGTGATCGCAAAGCCGGCCAGGGGCAGGATCGCGATGAGCGGGATGAGCTGGTCCCAGGCCATCACTGGCTCATCGCGTCGTACTCGTCGACCAGCGGCGTCTTCTTGTTGCGGTAGATGGCGATGACGATGGCCAGCCCGACCGTCGCTTCGGCGGCGGCCACGGCCATGACCATGAGCGCGATGACCGAGCCCTGGGCGGACAACGGCGGCGCGCCGGCGGGGGTCACCCCGAACGCACCGAACGCGACGATGGCCAGATTGGCGCCGTTGAGCATCAGCTCGATGGACATCAGCATGCTGATCGCGTTGCGCCGGGCGAGGAATCCGAACGCCCCGATGGAGAAGAGGAGGCTGGCCAGGATGAGGTAGGCGTCGAGGGAGTCGCTCACGACGGTCCACCTGGTTCGCGCTTGGCCAGGAAGACGCCGCCGATGACCGCGGCCAGGAGCAGCACGCTGACGACCTCGAACGGCAGGATGAAGTCGCTGAACAGAACGCGCGACATGGCGTCCGTTGCCAGATGGACCCGCTCCGGCAGCTCGCCCCAGTCCGTGGCGGCAATGGCCAGGGCGAGGACGACGGCGATGACCGTGGAGGCGATCGCGGCCGGCACGGCCTGGGTCTGGAAGACCAGCCGGCTCGGTGCGTCCTTCGTCTCGGTGAGCATGATCGCGAACAGGATGAGGACGGTGATCGCGCCGATGTAGACGATGACCTGGGCGGCCGCCAGGAGCGGCGCACCGATCAGGACATAGATGCCGGCCAGGGCGCCGAAGCAGACGATCATGGCCAGGCCACAGCGGATGATGTCGCGCATCGTCACGACGAGCAGGCCGGCCCCGAGCATGACCGCAGCGAGGATCCAGAACAGGGCGTCGGCCCAGTCCTGCCCGAGGAAGACCAGCATGATCCCCGCGACGCCCATGACCAGGCCGATGACCGCGAGCGCCAGGATGATCGGGATCAGTCGGTGCAACACGTCCGTCGCCTACTCGGGATGGATCGGTGCGATGGCGGCTCCATGGCCGTTGCCGTGGGCTTGGCCGTGGGCTTGGCCGTTGCCGTTGGCGGGGACGCCCCCGATGGTCGGCGGGAGCATGGGCAGCATCCGTGTCGTGTCGATGAGGCGGCCTTCCGCGGCGGCCCGGGTCGCCCAGTCACGCTCGCGCCGGATGTAGGTGACTTCCGTCTCGCGATCGATCGCGGCGATCGCCATCAGGTCGATCATCGGGTTGTCCCGGCTCGTGTGCGACAGCTCGATATCCCCGCCGTCTCGGAGGGCGTCGTACGGGCAGGCATCGACGCAGATCCCGCACAGGATGCAGCGGCTTTCATCGACGTCGTACTTCTGCAGGACGCGCGGCTTGGGCATCAGGGCGCCGGTCGGGCAGGTCTCCGCGCACCGACCGCACGAAACGCACGGCGTGTCGTTGAGGCTCATGTCCAGCGGCGTCGTGACCAGCGTGTCAAAGCCGATCCGCATGAAGTCGTAGCAGGCCGCCCCGACCACTTCGGCGCAGACGGTGGCACACCGCCCGCAATCGATGCAGCGTGACGGCTCGCGCAGGATGAAGGCGTGGGAATCGTCCCGGATGTAGTCGTGGTTGGTGCCGGTGAAGCGGTTCTCCGTGACGCTCCGGTAGCCGGCCCCGGCGTTATGTTGCGGTTCGAGGGTCTGGAGCGTGGTCCCGTACTCGATCCCAAGGCGACGCAGATCGCAGAAGCCGATCGCCTCGCACGTGCACTGCAGACAGCGGGTCGACTCGGCGACGGCTTCCTCGCGGGTATACGGCAGCTCGTACTCGATGTAGCTGTGGTTGCGTTCCTCCGCGTCGAGCGCCTTCATCCGGTAGCGCGGTTCCTTGACCTCGCTGGTGAACGGCACGATGGACAGGAACTCGGGCTGCGGCTCAGCCAGCGTCTGGCGGGTCCGGATGGCGCTCAGGTCCAGGCCCTTCATGTGGGCGTCGACCGCATACGCCGCGCGGCGGCCCTCGGCGACCGCCTGGACCACGGTCGCCGCCCCGATCCGGACGTCGCCGGTCCCAAAGACCCCGGGCCGACTGGTCTCGAACGTCACTGCGTCGGCCCGGAGGCGCGCGTTCCTGGTCTTTTCCGGGCCCTCGTTGCCGGGCTGTCCCAGCCAGTCGAGCTCCGGCCCCTGGCCGATAGCCAGCAGGACACGGTCGCAGGGGATGATGAATTCCGTGCCAGGGGCCGGTTCGGGCCGACGGCGGCCGGACGCATCCGGTGCACCCAGAGCCATCCGGATGAACTCGACGCCCGTGACGTTGCGGGCTTCGTCGACGATGACCCTGACCGGACCGGCCTGGAAGATGGCGGTGACGCCCTCCTCGATCGCCTCGTGGACCTCACCCGACGCGGGCATGGCCTTCATGTCGCGGCGATAGACCAGGGTGACCTCCTTGGCGCCCTGGCGGACGGAGGTCCGCGAGCAGTCCATGGAAGTGAACCCACCACCGATGACCACGACCCGCTTGCCGGCATGGCCCGGGTAAGGCAGCCCGAGCGTCGCCGTGCGCAGGTACTCCAGGCCCTCGATGCATTCGGGCGCGTCCTCGCCCGGGATGCCCAACTTGTTCGTCTCGTAGCAGCCGATCGCGACGACGATGGAATCGAAGCCCTGGAAGGTCAGGTCATCCAGCGAGAAGTCGCGGCCGAGGCCGGCATTGCACACGATCCTGCCGCCGAGCCGGGTAACCGACTCATATTCCGCTTCGAGGACTTCGACCTTCGGCAGGCGGTATTGCGGGATGCCGTACCGGAGCATGCCGCCCGGTGCCGGGTCGCGCTCGAAGACCGTCACATCGTGACCGGCCAGGAGCAGGTAGAACGCGGCGCTCATGCCGGCCGGCCCCGAGCCGATGATCGCGGCTCGTCGTCCCGACGGTGCCTGGCGCTCGAACGGGACCGGCGGGTCGATGCCCTCGTCGAGCATCGACTTCAGGACCTGGTCGCCGGCGTAGCGGTGGCTGTCGCGGATGGCGATCGCCTCGTCGACCTCATCGCGTCGGCAGTGCTCCTCGCACGGCGCCGGGCAGACCCGACCGAGGACGCTGGGGAACGGGATGGTCCGCTTGAAGATGCGTGTGCTCTCGCGCCAGTCGGCCTCTGCGTTCGCCTTGAGGAAGCCCGGGATGTCGATGTGGCTGGGGCACTTGTTCTGGCAGGGCGGCAGGCAGTAGGCGTTGTGGTCCGAGAAGATCAGCTCCAGGTTCGTCCGGCGCAGACGGCGGACCTCTTCGGTCTGGGTCTGGACCTTCATCTCCGGCTCGCACACGCGCGAGCACGAGATCGGTGGATGCTCCTCGCCCTCGACTTCCACGACGCACATCCGACACGCCCCGAAGCCCGGCAGCTTGGGCTCGTAGCAGAGGGTCGGGATCTCGATGCCGTTGTCGCGGCAGACCTCGAGGATCGTCTGGCCTTCGAACCCCTCGACGACCCTGCCGTCCACCTCGATGCGGATGCGCGCGGTGGACTGCGGGCGCTGCGGCGACTGGGTCTCCAGCAGCCGCTCAGCAAGCGACTCAGGCACGGGTGCGGGGCGGCTCTCGGGGCGCGTGATGAGGTCAGCCATGGTCGCCTTGTGGGATCGCGCCGGCGGTCACCGCGATCGGGTGACAGACACCGGCCGGGCAGGAACTGTTGAGGAGATGCTCATCTACCTCGGAGCGGAAGTATCGCATCCCGCTGGCCAGCGGGAGGGTCGTCAGACGCTCGTGGTCGCACAGCGCGGA
>JANONZ010000489.1:0-1510 GCA_031421095.1 Thermomicrobiales bacterium | reverse complement strand
GGTCGGCCGCTTGCGAGGCGTGATACCGGCCCTCATCGCCATCGAGCTCGTCTTTGACGGACCGGCCGAACGAGGCCTGCGCGGTGAGCGTATCGCGTCCGGCATGACGGTTCGCTACAGCGGCCCGCGCACCGCCGATGCCGTGATCCTGTCCCTCGTCGATGAGGTCCGCAAGGCCGGCGACGCGGACGACACGGCGGCCCTTCTGGTCATCACCGACGACCGCGAACTGCGCTACGAGGCTCGGCTTCGGGGAGCCCGGACAGCGGGCGCGAAGTGGCTGCTGGGGCGGCTCGGGTCGGGTCGCCTCTCCTCCGCGTCGATCGGCAACCCGCGCCCGCCCCGGGCCGCGACACCGGCTGGATCGAGTGCGTCGGACCCGGAGGAAGGCGACGACCAGGAGCGCGTGGGATGGAAACCCGGGCGGGGCGCGACAACCAAGAAAGGCAACGCCAAGCGGGCACCAAAGAGCGGAATGAACGGCCGGACTGGTAGGATGCCGCCGTGAATCCCATCGATGTCCTGAACCAGATCTGGACCCAGATCCTGGATGTCACGTCCCTGTTCGTGATACCGGACTGGGGCGCGCTCATCGGGCTCCTGCCGGTCCTCATCGTGATCGGCCTCATCGCGCCGTTCCTCACGTTCACGATGCTCGGCGCACTCATCTACCTGGTCCGCAGACCGCGGGTCAAGGTCAGGTTCGTTGAAGGGCCGCGGGTCGCGGCGATCGGCCCGGGTGGGGAACCGGTCTTGCCGATCGGCCTCCCCCACTGCCGACGCCACGCACTCATCTACCCGTCAGGGACCATCTTCTGCGAGCGTGATCGGGAGGATCTCGCGGTGATCTGCCCGATGTGCTCGCTGGGGCGCTCTGCGCGCTTCGACACCTGCAGCAATTGCGGCCTCATCCTGAAGGTCGTCGACCAGCCCGTCGTCGTGCGGTCGTCGGTGGGTCCCAAGGCTGGGGGCGCGGCCGCCGCCTGACCGCACCGGGAGTCCCGCCCGAATGCAACCATCGATCCATCACCCACGTCCCTGAGGCGATGACCATGGCCGACCTCTCGTCGAACCTCTTTTCCCTCGGTGTCCTTCTCGTCGCGCTTGGCTTCGCGACGCACGTCGGGCATGCCGTCATGCTGGCCAACGGCCGGCGGCTGCTCCCGATCCTGTCGATCGCCCGTCAGCCCGCCTATGCGGGGGTCGTGACCGGCTCCTTCGTCGATGAGCGCGCCCGGGTCGCCGCGAGTGGTCTCGACACCTCGGCTTCGCCGAGTCCGCTGTCGCGTGCCGCGCTGGGGCTGACCGTGGCGGCCGTGCTCACGCTGGGTGCCTCGCTCCTCCTCCGGGGCATCGTGGTCGGGCGTGGGCCGTGGGGCAACATGTTCGAGTTCAGCGTCGCGTTCGGGTTCTCGATGATCGGCGGATACCTGTTCCTGCAACGCCGTTACCCGATCCGCTCGATCGGCTTCATCCCGGTCGGCCTCGCGCTCGGTCTGCTGCTCTACGC
>JANONZ010000488.1:0-4200 GCA_031421095.1 Thermomicrobiales bacterium | reverse complement strand
CGGGCTCGGCCGCCGCCGCGGGCACGGAGCCGATCGCCTCGGGCTCGGCCGCCGCCTCGGGCTCGGCCGCCGCCTCGGGCTCGGGCTCGGGCACGATGTCCCCGCGGTAACCGATCACTTCCTCCAGGCGCTGGACCATGCGTTGCGCGGCGGCATTGTCAGGGTCGATCTTGAGCGCCCGTCGAGCGAGTTCGAGCGCCTCCGTCTCGCCGCCTCTCTCCAGCGCGACGCGTGCCAGGCCGACCACGGCGATGGAGTTGCGTGGGTCGGCCTCGGCGACTTGCCGGTAGAGTGCCTCGGCCCGATCCAGCAGTCCCACCGACAATGCGCGCTCGGCCTGCAGGAGCAGCTCGATCATCGGTCCTCCGTCAGTGCGGCCTGGGCGAGCAGCAGCAGCGTCGGCCGCTCGTTGAGGCTTGGGTCGGCGATGACTCGTTCCACCAGCTCGTCAAGGATGCGCCCCAGCAGCGGTCCCTGCCCGAGCCCCAACTCGGCGATCAGGTCGCCTCCGTCCACCGCCAATCCCCGCCGGTCGAGCACGACCTCGGCGGCCAGCTGGGCGGCGATCCGCGCTCGCAGCTCGCCCAGCTGGCCCGCCTCCGCAGGCAGGCCGGACCCCAGGTTGTCCGCCTCGCGCAGGGCCAGGAGTTCGTCGAGTGCACCGTCGCCCAACGCCCGCATCTTTCCGATGAAGCGGCGGACGGCGGCATCCGACCAGCTCGATTCGTAGCCGAACATGTGGTTCCGGACCAGGTCCACGACCCGGACCCGCACGGCGCGCGGCACGCGCAATCGGTCGAGGAGGGCTCCAGCCAGCTCTGCCCCGACCGTGTCGTGACCCAGGAAGTGCCCGTCGGCGAAGGTCGACGGCTTCCCGATGTCGTGGAGGAGGGCCGCCAGGCGGACGACGGGATGGCGGGCCGAAGCGGCGTCCACGGCTCGCAACGTGTGGTCCCACAGGTCTTCGCCGGGCACCTTGTTCTGGGGGATGCCACGCTGCGCGGCGAGGTCCGGCGAGATGGGCCGGAGCAGGTCCGTGTCGCTCATCAAACGGAGCCCGACGGAGGGCACGGGCGCCTCGAGCAACTTCTCGAGCTCGGCCGCGATCCGCTCGCCCGACAGATGGGCCACGAGCCCCGATCGTGCCTGGATCCCGGCCAGTGTCTCCGCCTCGACCCCGAATCCGAGCGTTGCAGCCAGCCGCACGGCACGGACCATCCGGAGGGCGTCTTCCTCGAAACGCGCGCGCGGGTCACCCACGGCGCGCAGGGTCCGAGCCTCGATGTCGGCCACGCCGCCATACGGGTCCACGAAACCGGGCCGCGCGCCTCCAGCCGCCCCCGCGACCGCCGCGCCCCCGGCGACGGGCGCGCCCCCAGCCGCCCCCGCGCCCCCGGCGATCGCGCCCCAGGCCATCGCGTTGACGGTGAAGTCGCGCCGCGCAAGGTCGACCTCGATGGTGTCCCCGAACTCGATCCGATGGGGCCGCCGGAAGTCGGCGTACTCGTGGTCCATGCGGAATGTCGTCACCTGGAAGACGTCGTCGTCGCGGCGCACGGCGACCGTCCCGAATCGGTTCTCGTAGACGGCGCCCGGAAACAGCTCGACCAGTCGCTCCGGGCGGGCATCCGACGCGAGGTCCCAGTCGTGCGGGTCCCGCCCAAGGAGCACGTCACGCAGCGAGCCACCGACGACGTACGCCGCATGCCCGTTGGCCCAGAGCGTCCCCAGCAGGTCGTGGACGGCGCGTGGGATCACGCGCTCGATCGCGGCCCGTGAGCTGGTCAGTTGCGCCCCAGGAAGAGGTACGAGCGCCAGGCCTCATTGCGCTCGTCCCCAAGGTACGGGGTGAACAGCGAGTAGATGTCGCTGCGCGGTTCGAACGGCTGGCGAGCTGGGTGCATCCGAGACTCCTCGAGCGTTTTGCCGCCCTTGCGGTGGTTACAGGGCTTGCAAGCCGCCACCAGGTTTTCCCAGGTGTGGCCGCCACCGCGATAACGCGGAACGACATGGTCCAGAGTCAGGTCGTGGGACTGGCGTCCGCAGTACTGGCAGGTGTGTCGGTCGCGGGTGAAGACCTCACGCCGTGACAGCTTGACGCGGGGCCGCGGCCGGCGGATCTGGTACTGCAGCCGGATGACGGACGGCGCGCGATAATCGATCCGCACCGTCCGAATCACCTGGTGGTCGTACTCGATCACTTCGGCCTTCTCCCCGAACACGAGGCGGAAGGCGCGAGGCAGGTCACAGACGTTGAGCGGTTCGTAGTTCTGGTTCAGAACGAGCACGACACCGTCCATCAGGCGGGACGATAGCAGAACGTCTCGTTCGTGCCGGGGTCGTAGGGCGCGGACACCCGTGCTCCGCGGTCAGGCCGGATCCCAGCCTCCCGCCTGGCCGACCTTCGTGGCGAGCGGCTGACCCAGCGCCGCGGCCACGAAGCGCGCCGCCTCGAGCACGCCCTCCAGCGCGACCCCGTGCTCCCACCCCGACGCATCGAGGAAGTAGACCAAGTCCTCCGTGGCGAGATTGCCGGCCGCGCCCGGCGCGTACGGGCAGCCGCCGGTCCCGCCGGTCGACGCGTCGAAGCAGCGCACGCCGGCGTCCAGCCCCGCGGCGACGTTCGCAAGGGCAGTCCCGCGAGTGTCGTGGAAGTGATACGCGATCCGCCCCAACGGGATCCCGGCGTCCACGGCGAGGCCGGTCAGAGCAGCGACCTGGTTTGGAACGCCCACGCCGATCGTGTCACCGAAGCAGACCTCATCGACACCGAGCTCCAGCAGGCGGAGGGCGACCTCGATGGCCCGGGCCGGCTCGACGCGGCCGGTGTACGGGCACCCGAAGGCGGTCGACACGTAGCCGCGCCGCCACCAACCGAGTTCGGCAGCTCGCGCCAGCACCGGCGCGCAGGCCCCCAGCGACGCCTCGACTGACATCCCGATGTTGGCCTCTGTGAAGGCATCGGTCGCGGCGGTGAAGACCGCGATGGCATCCGCGCCGGCGGCCTCCGCCCGGGCGAGGCCGCGGCGATTGGGCACGAGGACCGGGTAGCGGACGCCGGGACGACGCTGCAGGTGTGACAACAGGTCGTCCGCGTCGGCCAGCTGCGGGATGGCACGCGGGGCGACGAAGCTCGTCGCCTCGATCTCACGCAGGCCGGCGTCGGCAAGCAGGTCGATGAAGCGCGCCTTGGTCGCGGTCGGGATCAGATGGGCTTCGTTCTGCAGGCCGTCGCGCGGCCCGACCTCGTAGATCCGAACGTGCTCCACGCGGGTCAGACGAGCGGCGGATCCACCGCTCGCTCCAAACGGGCGACTTCGATTTCGATCCGGCCGAGCAGGTCGATAGCGGCTACGTGCTCCTCGCTGCCATGCGCGGCGGCGTTGCGTCGGCGCCGAGTCTCCCGATGGAGTGCGAGCAACTCCTCGCGCGTCTGGGGCAAGGGCGTGGCTGCGGTGTCGTGATGGGCCATGCGAACCTCCGAGCTGAACGCTGCGGAGCGTACCCGAATAGCCGGCTCAGGACTCGATGACGGCAAGTACCTGGCCGCGGGCCACCTGGTCCGCCGGTCGGACCCGCAGGTCCGTGACTCGGCCGGCGATCGGGGAGACGACCACGTGCTCCATCTTCATCGCCTCCACGGTGAGGATCGGGTCACCCGCCTCGACCGGTTGCCCCGTCGTGACGTGGATGGTCAGGACGGCTCCGGGCATCGGCGCGAGGACCTCCGACGGGCCGGTCCCGCCGTCGCCACCGGCCGGTTTGCGGGCGCGCGCGGCAAGTGCGGCGCGATCGAGGTCGGGTGCGGATGCCACCTTGAACGCGACGCTGCGACCGGCGAGATCCAGGTACGCGACTTCGCCGGACACGACCGCCTCGATCGCTGGATCGGCCGCGCCGGCCACGTTGGTCACGCCGGCCACGCCGGTCACGATGGTGCGGACCTCCCCGTCGGACTCCAGCCGGAGCTGCGGCGGGCCGTTGAGGCGCCAGCCGCCGGCCCACGGGTCCGCGAGATCGATCGTCGACGCGGCCAGGGCGGTGGCCGCTGTCGCCCACGCTGCGTCCGGGATGGCGATGCGGTCTGCCCAGTCGTCGGGTGGCCAGATCCGATCGAGCGTGTCGGTCCGCGCCTCCCCCGCGAGCACGACCGGCTGGCGGACGAGCCAGCGCAGGAACCGCAGGTTGGTCACGACCCCC
>JANONZ010000487.1:0-1954 GCA_031421095.1 Thermomicrobiales bacterium | reverse complement strand
ACAGGACCATCGGGCGGAGGCCGAAGCGAGGACCGCGGGGCTATAGTCCCGCCGTGTTGACACGTGCGCGCCGACCGGATGTCGCCGACGGCCTCGTGGGGGTCGCTGCACTGACGGCCTTCCTGACGCTCCTCTGGCTTGGGCGCGGCCTGACGTTCTTCGCCGACGAGTGGGCGGTCATGGCGGACCGGACGATCTCGATCGACAGCTTCATCCAGCCGTTCAACGAGCATTGGCTGGGAGTCACGATCCTCGCGTATCGGCTGATGCTGGAAACGTTCGGTCTGGGCTCGTACATGCCGTATCTCGCATTGCTGGCCGTGTTCCACGTCATCGTCGTGCTGGAGGTCTACGTCGTCGCGCGACGTTCCACCGGACCGTGGCTGGCGGCATCGGCGGCCGTCGTCATCGCCTTCTTCGGGAGCGGCTTCGAGAACCTGTTCTGGGCGATGCAGGTCGGGTTCCTGATGGCCATCGCCCTTGGGCTCGGCGCCCTCATCTTGCTCGATGGCGCCCCGACGCGGGGACGTGTCGTCGTGGCGACCGGGTTCCTGACGGTCGGGATGATGACCTCCGGGTTCGGCATCTTCATGCTGGTGCTCGTGGGCCTGGACCTGTTGCTGGACCCGAAGCGGCGCCGCCATGCGCTCGCGCTGTTCGTGCCAGGCCTCGTGTACGTGGCGTGGTACCTGACCTTCGGGCGTTCCGGGCTGGCGACCGCGCGCGACCCGTTCACATTGGACGCGCTCCTGAGCGTCCCGAGGTTCGTCCTCGAAGGTGCGGGGACGGCGATGGGTTCGGTCATCGGCGTTGGGCCTCAGCTTGGCGCGGTGGCCGCCGTCGTCCTGGCCATCGGCCTCGTCGTCCAGCTCCTCCGGGGTGGGCACGTCCCAAGTCGGGCGATCGCCTGGTTCGGCGCCATCGTGTTCATGTACGCGCTGTTGGCCCTGGTGCGGGCCCAACTGTTCGACGGCGCAGCCGAGTACAGCCGCTATGCCTACCTCTCCGGGATCTTCGCGATGCTGGGACTCGCCGCCCTTGTCGGACGGCGATCGCTGCCGACGGCCAGGAATGCGCGACTGGCCGCAGTGGCCGGCCTGACAGCGGTGATGACGCTGGCCCTGATCTGGAACGGCTGGCTGCTTCTGGCCGGCCGAGGCATCTTCGAGGACCGAGCCGCCTACACGCGCGCTGCAGTCACGGTGGTCATGGGCGAGCTGCCCCCCGGCGTGGACCCGAACAAGGTCAAGCTCCTGGATCGAACGGTCACGCGGCTGCGGGAGGTCATCGCCGAATTCGGGTCACCGTTGCAGGACTCACTCGCCGGTGACGCCGTACCGGCGGTGAATCCCGCCCTCGTCGAGCGGATCAGGCAGGACCTGCTGGCCCAGCAGGCGGGGCACTAGACGCATGGCGACCGAAGCGTCCAAGGAAGGCCACCTTGTACCAGTGCAGGTAGTGGGGGAGCCAGTTGCGCAGTTTGAAGTTGCTCTGGCCGGCGGTCCGGTCGCGCCAGGTCGTGGGAACCTCCGCCACGCGGCGGCCGTCCAGGGTCGCCTTCACGGTGAGCTCCAGGGCCAGTTCGAACCCGGCCTCGCTCTCGATCGTGGTCGCATCCAGGAAGCGCCGCGAGTAGAGCTTGAAATTGTTCGTCGGGTCGTGCGTCGGAACGCCGGCAAACCAATGCAGACTCAAACCAGCAGCGCGACTCATCAGCCGCTTGAGTCGCGGGCCCCCGATCTGGTGGCCGCCTCGCATGTAGCGCGAGGCAGACACCACGTCCGCGCCGCCACGGGCGAGCCTGACCATCGGATCCACCACGCTCGGTTCATCGGAGCCGTCCGCCATGGAGATAAGGACGTACGGAGCGCTCGTCCCGGCGATGCCGGCCTTCATGGCATTGAGGACGCCGCGGCCCAGGTCGTTTCGCAGCCCGCGCAGGCCCGGGATCTCC
>JANONZ010000486.1:0-10105 GCA_031421095.1 Thermomicrobiales bacterium | reverse complement strand
GGCCGATCACGGCCGCTTGCTCGCATCGATGCTGGCCGAGCCTTCAGGCGTGGACGCAGGACGCGCCCGCGTCGAAGGAGGCGCTACGATGGCTGCGATGCGCCTTACCCCTTGGGAGGAGGAGCGGCTCCTCATCTTTGCTGCTGCCGAACTCGCACGGCGTCACCGCGAGCGCGGCCTGGCGCTTAACCAGCCGGAGGTCGTCGCGCTCATCTGCGACGCGATGCTGGAGGCGGCCCGGGCCGGCGCCGGCTACCAGGAGGTCGAGGCTGCGGGCCGTAGCGCCGTGGACCCGGCTGACGTCATGCCCGGCGTGCGCGAGCTCATCGACGACGTGCGGCTGGAGGTGCTGCTGGGAGACGGGACGCGTCTCGTGGTCATCATCGATCCTCTGGGGCGCGATGGGATATCGCCAGCGACCGATGGTCCCGGGGCGATCCGGCCGGCCGTCGAGGAGCCGGCTGCCGCGGAGCCCGACGCCAACCACCAGCGGCCTCGCGACACACGAGACCTCGTCGTCCGCAGTGCGTCGATCCGTGTGATCCGCGTCTCCTCGCACTATCCGTTCCATCGCGTGAACCGCCGTCTCGTCTTCGACCGCGAGGCTGCTTGTGGGTTTCGTCTGGACCTGCCGGCCGGCGCCTCCGAACGATGGGCGCCCGGGGAGACGCGGACCGTGGCGTTGATCCGGTTCGGCGGCGCCGCGGGCCCCGACGCCGAGGCCGACCACGCCGACCAGCCCGACCGATGATCAAGCTCTCCCCGGTTGAGCGCCTCGCCCGGTACGGTCCGAGCACCGGCGACCGTGTTCGCCTGGCCGATACCGACCTCTGGATCCGGGTCGCGGAGGACCGCCAGGCGCCAGGTGACGAACCGATCTGGGGCTATGCCAAGACCATCCGACCGCGCGCCCTCCAGGGACGGCCGAGCCCTTCGGAGCTCGACGTGGTGATCGCCGGTGCGCTCGTGCTGGATCCCGTGGTCGGGGCCGTCAAGGCGGACATCGGCATCAAGGATGGTCGGATCGTCGGGGTCGGGCGGGCCGGCAACGCTGCGATCAGCGATGGCATCGAGCTGCCGATCGGTCCGCACACCCAGCCGATCATGGGCTACGGCCTGATTGCGACCCCAGGGGCCGTCGACAGCCACGTCCACGCGATCAGTCCGGCGCTCCTGCCGGCGGCGCTCGCCGGGGGCGTGACGACGCTGATCACGGCCGGCTTCGAAGAGCCACCCTGGGCCATGGCGCGAACCCTCCTGGGCCTCGGGGGGTGGCCGGTCAACATCGGTCTGCAGGCGGGTGCCCGGGTCGAGGACGACGGAGCTCTCGAGGCGCTCCTGGATGCCGGGGCCTGCGGTTTCAAGATCCATGAGGATTACGGGGCTTACCCCGAGCTCATCGACCATGTCCTGCGCTTCGCCGCCGCGCACGACGTCAGCGTCTCCTTGCACACGGACGGCCTGCACGAGTCGGCCGAGCTGGAGGACACGGTGGCGGCCATCGCCGGTCGCACGGTTCACGCCTATCACGTCGAAGGGAGCGGTGGCGGTCACTTGCCGGACCTCCTGGGTCTCGTGCGGGAGGCGAACATCCTGTGCTCGTCGACGACGCCGACCATCCCGTTCGGCGTGCATGCCGCGGCCGAGGGCGTGCCGATGATCGTCCTCAACCACGGCGTGTCGTTCGCCGTCCCGGGCGACCTGGAGATGGTTCGCGAGCGGGTCCACCCCGCGACGATGGCGGCCGAGGGGCCGCTCCACGAGCTCGGTGCGATCGGTATCGTCAACTCCGACTCGCAGGGCATGGGCCGGATGATGGAGACCGTCCGGCGCACGTTGCAGCTCGCCCACGTCATGCGCGCCTGGCGGGCGACGGCGGCCGGCGCGGGCCACGCCGGGTTGCCCGAGGAGTCCGACGACCCGTTCGATTCGACGGCGCGCGTCCTCCGCTACCTGGCGAAGGTGACGATCGAACCGGCGATCGCGCATGGCATCTCGGCGCACGTTGGCTCGCTGGCACCGGGTCGCCTGGCGGACATCGTCCTCTGGAAGCCGGCCTTCTTCGGCGTCAAGCCAGAGCTCGTGCTGAAGGCCGGGTTCGCCGCCTGGGCGCCGCTCGGGGATGGCAACGCGACGGTCGAACGCGCCGAGCCGACCCGTTACCGCGCGGACTGGGGCGGGGCGGGGCAAGCGGCGTCGAGCCTCTCGCTGACGTTCGTGTCGCAGCACGGCGCCGCGGATCGGGCGCTCGTCAGGCGGCTCGCGGCCGGCGGCCGGACGGTCGTCCCGATAGGTGGGACCCGCGGCCTCACGCGGTCATCGCTCGTCCACAACCGCGCGACGGCGCCCATCGAGATCGACCCGACCGACGGGCACGTCACGCTGGCTGGCCGGCCCCTCGCGGTCGAACCGGCAACAGAGCTGCCGCTGAACCGTCGGTACTTCCTGCGATAGCCGATCGTGGCCGGGCCTCGCCTCCGCCCTGACCGCGCCTCGACCGCCCTGCGTCCGGCCGCGTCCGACTTCGGCCGGTTCTACGCCCAGATGTCGCCGACCGTGAAGCCGTCTGGGAATGGATCCGTGGGGTCCACGACATAGCTGGCGAACCCTGTGATCCAGGCCTGGCCCGTGATGCTCGGGACGATCGCGCGGTACTGCCCGACCGTCGCCTCCTCGACGACTCGCCCGACGAAGACCGTGCCGAGGATCCCCTCGTGGCGGAACGTGTCACCCACCCGCAGCTCGCCCCTGGCATGCAGGACGGCCATCTTCGCCGAGGTTCCCGTCCCGCAGGGTGAGCGATCGATGGCACCGGTCCACGTCGCCGGCCGCTCCCAGTCGAGGGTCCCCGTCGACACCGTCACGACGTTCCGCCGGCTGTTGGCCGGGTCGTGCGCCGGCCCCGACAACTGCCCGATCGTGATGCCCGTGAAGCCCGGCTGTTCGGGGTGGACGACCGGCAGCTGCTCGCTGGCGGCAGCCTTGACCATCTCGGTGATGCGCACGATGTCAGCGCCCTCATCCGGGGTGAGCCGAAGCCCGAACTGGCCCGCCTCTGCGATGACGTAGAACATCCCGCCGTACGCCACGTCGACCGTGACCGTGCCCAGGTGCGGGACCTCCACGGACGTGTCGAGATGGGTCGTGAAAGCCGGCACGTTCCGGAAGGTGACGCTGCGGACCTTGCCGTCCGCGCACTCGGCGGTCACGCGGATGAGCCCGGCCGGCGATTCCAGGGTCAGCTCGGTCAGGGGCTCGGTCATCGGCAACATCCCGGTCTCCAGGAGGACCGTGACCACACACATCGTATTGGTGCCGGACATGCCCGGGTACTCGACCTGTTCCATGATCACGTACCCGGCGTCCGCCTCCGGATGGGATGACGGCAGGATGAGATTGCAGTTGGCTGCCGGATAGCCGCGCGGCTCGCGCAGCATCCGCAACCGGATGTCATCGCAGTTGGCCTGCAGCCAGGACATCGCCTCGAACATCGTCCCGCCCGGGATGCCGTCCACCCCACCGATGATGACCCGCCCGGGCTCCCCGGCGGCATGTGCATCGACCGCATGGATGACCGGCCCGAGCCGGAGCGGCGGACTCAACGGCCCGCGCCCGACTGAGTCCACCGCCTACCGACCTCGCTGGGCGTCGGCCAGCTCGCGTGCGACGTCCCGACGAGCATCGCGCTCGGCGATGTCCTGTCGGCGGTCGTGGAGCTGCTTGCCGCGAGCGAGCCCAAGCTCGATCTTGGCCAGGCCGCGTTCGTTGATGTACAGCCGGAGCGGCACGATCGTCTGGCCCTTCGCCTTCGTGCGGCCCAGGAGTTCGTCGATCTCGGAGCGATGCAGGAGGAGCTTGCGGGTCCGTTTGGGCTCGTGGTTGTAGCGGTTGCCGCCCTCGAACGGGGCGATGTGGGCGCCGACCAGCCAGGCCTCTCCACGCTCAACCCGGGCGTAGGCGGACGTCAGGTTGGCCTTGCCACCACGGATCGACTTGATCTCCGTGCCGGTGAGCACGAGGCCCGCTTCGAACGTCTCATCGATCGTGTAGTCGTGGCGCGCTCTTCGATTGAGGGCGACGGTCACTTCGTCGCGCATGACAGGACTCCTTCGACGGGTTGCAGGGAGTATGGCCGGAGCGCACGAACGCCGGCCCTATGCGGGCCGGCGTTCAAGTGCTATACCACCCACAGGGGTGTCCGACTAAACGGCCATCCCCTGCGAGGTGGTGCAGCTACGCGTACTGTCGATCACTGCACACCACCTCCTTTCGTTCGCGGGAACCGTACCCGATGCGCGAAACGAGTGCAAGGCCTTCGTGACGGTCAAGCGGCCACCCGGAGCGAGGGCCCCGCCGCCGCCGCATCCAGAACCTGGAGCGCCTTGTCGAGGGTCGGGTCGGAACCGGCCGGCAGCGGATCCGGCAGCGTCACCTGGACATCCGGGGTCAGGCCCACCTTGTGGATCCAGCGCTTGTTCGGGGTCAGCCAGCGCGCGATGGTCAGCTTGAATGCGCCGCCCTCGCCGGTCAGCTCCTGCCACTGCTGGATGGTGCCCTTGCCGAACGAGGTCTGGCCGACAAGCGTCGCCCGCTTCGTGTCCTGGAGAGCCCCGGCCACGAGCTCGCTGGCCGATGCGCTCCCGCCATCGATGAGGCACACGATGCGCAGGTTGGGATCCGTCGCGATCCCGTCGCCAAGCGCCTCCGTGGCGACCTGCGTGCCCGATGCATCCTGCTCGTAGAAGAGGACACCGCTGGCGATGAACTGGCTGGCGATCTTGCGTGCGGCGGTGACATAGCCGCCCGGGTCGCCGCGCAGGTCCAGGATCAGCTTGGTCCGGCCGGCCTTGAGGTGCTCGGCGTAGGCGGCGACCGTGGCATCGGCGGCCGCATCGGAGAAGCCGCGGACCCGGACGTAGCCCACGGCACCGCCCGCCAGGACCCGGCTGTCGACCTCCTTCTCCTGGACGACATCGCGCGTGATGGCGAGATCGAAGGCGGCGCCGGATCCGCGCTGCACGTTCAGGGTCACGATCGTGCCCTTGGGCCCGCGGATCTTGTCGCGTGCCCCGTCGATGGTCAGGCCATCCAGGGTGACGCCGTCCGCAGCGAGGATGACGTCGCCCGGCAGCAGGCCGGCTCCAGCGGCCGGCGATCCGGGCAATGGGTTCGTGATCACGAGTCGGCAGGTCGCGCCGAGCGGCGTGCAGCCCCTGGTGCCGTCGAGGCCTTCGGTCGCGATCTCGGCCCCGATCCCTTCGAACTGGCCACTGATGCCCTGCAGGCTCTTGCGGTAGTCATCTGACGAAAGGTAGGCGGAGTATGGGTCGCCGAGCGAGTCGATCATCCCCCGTATGGCGCCCTGGATCAAGGTGTCCCGTTGGACGTCGCCGCCGGCATACCGGTCGTTGATCGTGTGGTACGTGTCCCAGAACGGCCGGAAGGCCGCGTCTTCGGAGGCGGGCGTCCCGGGCTCCACGGCAGTCTGGCGCCCCAGCGAGTAGCCGGACACGAACAGCGCAGATCCGGCCAGTATCACGACCGCCGCGACCGCCAGCGAAAGGACCGGCAGGCGGCGTCGGGACCGAGGCCGGGGAGCGACCGCGGTCACCGGTACGTCGAAACCCGTGGACGGTTCGGATTCGCTGTGGTACATCGCTGTCGATCCTGTCTGTCGGCGCCCGGTTCGGAGCGGGTAGGGTACAACGCGGGAGGCGGATGGACCGCGGACCGTCAGCGGATCAGATAGGTGCGAACCGACAACCACGAGCCGAGGATGCCGAGGCCCACGCCGGCAGCCATGACCAGCGTGACGAGGTCGCGGGTGAGCGAGCCGAACTGGAGCGGCAGGACCCGGAAGAAGTCGACCATGAAGCCATTGATGGGGTCGGCCGCGGCCGCCAGGATGCCGAGTGTCACGACCGCGCCGAGCAAGCCGACGAAGGCCCCTTCGAACACGAACGGCCAGCGGATGAATGCGTCGGAGGCGCCGACCAGCCGCATGATCTCGATCTCCTCGGCCCGGGCGACGACCGCCAGTCGGATCGTGTTGACGATGATGAACAACACGATGATCCCGACGACGACCAACAGGACCGTGCCCGCCGTCCGCAGGATGCTCGTGACGGTCAGGATGCGCTCGACGAGGTCCTCGATGTTGATGACGTTGCGCACGATGGGGTCGGCTCGAAGGACATCGCCGACCTCGCGGATCCTGGACGGGTCGACCAGCTTCACCTCGATGCTGGCGTACAGCGGGTTGGCATCCAGGTAGCGGGTCAGGTCCTCGCGACCCTGGGCCTCCATCGAGGCGCGAAACCGCTGGAGCGCCTCGTCGCGGCTGACGTATGCGACCGACGCGACCCCAGGCAGCGCCGCAACCTTGTCCCGCAGCTCCTGCATCTGGCCATCGGTGATGTTGGTCTGGAGGTATGAGACGACCTCCACCTTTTGCTCGGTGAACTGGAGGCCCGCCAACAAGCCGGCCTGGATGATCCAGAAGCCCGACAGGAGCAGGAGCATGAGGACCATCGTCGCCGTTGCGGCGAGGCTCATGACGGCGTTCCGCCAGAATCCCTGCCAGGCGCGGGTGAGACTGAACGCGACGAACGAGAGCATCGGTCAGTCCTCGCGGTGGTACGCGCCACCGACCTCGTCGCGGATGATGCGACCCTCTTCGAGGGCGACGACGCGCTTGCGGAGGGCCGTCACGACCTCCGCGTTGTGGGTCGCCATCATGACAGTGACCCCCAGCTCGTTGATGCGCAGCAGGAGCTGCAGGATCTCCCAGCTGATGAGCGGGTCCAGGTTGCCGGTCGGTTCGTCGGCGATGATCAGGCGCGGGTCGTGGACGAGCGCCCGTGCGATGGCCGTCCGCTGCTGCTCGCCGCCCGATAGCTGCGCCGGGGTCTGCTGGCTCTGGGCGCTGAGCCCGACGAGTGCGAGCACGCGATCGACGGCCGGCCGGATCTTGCGGCGCGGCGTACCGGTCACCTCGAGCGCGAACGCCACGTTCTCCCAGACCGTCTTGGATGGGAGGAGCTTGAAGTCCTGGAAGATGATGCCGATCTTCCGGCGCATCTTCGGGACCTGGCGCCGCGGCAGGCGTGCCAGGTCCTGGCCATCCAGGACGACCTGGCCGCGGGTGGCGATCTCATCGCGGATGAGCAGCTTGATGATCGTCGACTTGCCGGCGCCGGACGGCCCGACAAGGAACACGAAGTCGCCTTCGGGGATGACGAGGTCCACGTCACGAAGGGCGAGGTTGCCGTTGGGGTACTGCTTGGTGACGTCGTGGAGGACGAGGACATCCCGGTCCTGCGTCGCCTGGTCCTCGACTCGGCCAAGCACGCGACGGCGGAAGGTGCGGGAAGCGCTCGGCAATCGGGCGACGGTCACGTTCGGCTCCGCGGGTTGGGCTGGCAGCGTCCGGGAACGCTGGACGACCGGTCCAGGACTCCGTCCGCGGGCACGGCAAGGGGAGCCACGTTGCGGTCGAGGCTACCACCGGACCGTGCGCCCGGCAAACGTGACCGCCCGGCCCGGGCAGGCACCGGACCTTCGTCGCGGCCGCTGGTCAGAGCAGCCCGGGCGAGATGGGCAGGTAGCGCGAAAAGTCGCCGAACGGGCGATCCCAGCACATGAGCACCGCGAATCGATCGAGTCGGAACCCGGCCTGCAGCGCCGCCACGAGTGCCCGGTCCGCCCCGCCGGGGATCCACAGGGCGAACGCCCCGCGGGGCTGCACGGCGCTGGTCAGATGACCAAGGATGGGCGCCAGCAACGCGTCGTCGCGGACCGCGACAGGACCGACGCGACCGGCCACACCCGCATAGCCATACCCGACGGGCGTGCCGTCCGGGCCACGGTAGAGCCAACCGCGCCGGGATTCGGTGCGCAGGAAGCGATGGTCCACTGGGTGGGCGACGCCCAGCAGCTCGCGATCCAGGTCATCGATGGCATCGAACAGCGCCCGGTGGCCCTGCCCGTCTGGCGGCCCGGCCGCGAGCTCGTCGAAGGGGATCGGCACGACCCCGGAGGGCAGCATGCCGAAGGCATCGGGCCGTTCGGGCAGGCCGGTCAGGTTGAGGAGCGGTATCCGGGGCGTGATGCCGTAGCTCGAATAGAGCGCATTGGAGATCGGCTGGGCGCTGTCGGTGGCGGTCGCACGGGCCATCGTTGCGTCCGACGGCAGCACCTGAGCCATCAGCTCGCGCCCAAGGCCGGCCCGTTGGAACTCGGGCAAGACGAACAGCATCGATAGATACCACAGGGACTCCCGGATGACGGCCGAAGCGAACGCCACGATCCGCTCCGAGTCCGGCTGCTCGTCGTCCGTGGGCGGCGCGACCGCGACGACGAACCGCTGTGGGTCCGTCGCCTGCAGATGGACGAACAGGCGGGTGACCGGGTTGATCTCGGGCGGGATCTCGCTCTGGCCAAGGCGACCGATGTAGTCGTTGATCGACGTGCGCCAGATGCCGGCACAGGTGACCATCTCGTCCGGCCGGGCCGGTCGAAACGCGAGCCCGGCCGGACGCGTCAGGGACAGGGCGGCGAAGTTCACTGGGCGACCGCGTCCTCGCCGATGTTGCGCTCCAGCTCCGCCTGCATGAAGGCGTCCAGGTCGCCATCGAGGACGGCACTCGTGTTGCCGGTCTCGTAGCTCGTGCGGAGGTCCTTGACCATCTGGTACGGGTGCAGGACATAGCTCCGGATCTGGTTGCCCCAACCGGCTTCCACGTGCTCGCCCTTGAGCTTGCGGACCGCAGCCTCCTTCTCCTCCAGCGCGCGCTCCAGGAGGCGAGACTTGAGTACCTTGATGGCCAGTTCCTTGTTTTGGGTCTGGCTGCGTTCGTTCTGGCTCTGGGCCACGATCCCCGTCGGCAGGTGGGTCAGGCGAACGGCCGAATCGGTCTTGTTGACGTGCTGGCCGCCGGCGCCCTGGGATCGGAATGTGTCGACTCGGATCTGGTCCCAGTCAAGCTCTATCTCGACGTCATCTTCGGCCTCGGGCAGGACCTCGACCAGCGCGAAGGTCGTCTGGCGGCGATTCTGGGAATCGAACGGGCTGATCCGGACCAGGCGATGGACACCCCGCTCAGCTCGCAGCCAGCCATAGGCTCGTCGGCCGTTGACGGCCACGGTCACGCTCTTGAGGCCGGCCTGTTCGCCTTCCTGCTGGTCGAGGATCTCGGTCGGGAAGCGGTGGCGTTCCGCCCAGCGGAGATACATGCGAAGGAGCATGTCGGTCCAGTCGGTCGCCTCAGTGCCGCCCGCCCCCGCGCTGATCGACAGGAGCGCCGGCCGTTCGTCGTACTCGCCGGAGAAGAGCAGGGCCGTTCGCTCCCTGGCGAAATCGGTCTCCAGCGCGGCCGCATCAGGGTCGAGTTCGGCTTCGAGTCCCGCATCCGGAGCTTCGTACAGGAGCTCCACCGCGGCCAGCAGATCGTCGGCGCGCACGAGCAGTTCGCGCCAGGTGGTCAGTTCGTCGCGGAGGCCATCGGCCTCACGCATGACCTTCTGAGCGGCACGGCCATCGTCCCAGAATCCGGGTGCCTGGGTCAGAGCCTCGATCGTGGCGACGCGTGCGTCCTTGGCCTTGAGGTCAAAGATGCCCCGAGGTCGACCGGATCCGTTCAGCCAGGTCGCGGATGGCGGATGCTTCCACCTAGTTCCGGGCCTGCAGATCCTGGAGCAGGATCGGGCGCAGCTCGATGAGCCGCAATGCCGTCTTGCTTCGGGCGACTACGGGGTTCACGCACGGGCAATACCCGTTGTGTGGGCAGACACCACAGTTGCCGTCGCAGTCCAACGCCGCGGCGTAGCTGCACGTCCGGCAGTCACGCTCGCAGGCGATGAGATCGACGAACGCTGCTTCATCAGCCTGCTTCACGGACTCCCTCTCTCTGTGACGGGGCAAGGGCCGAACGGGACGCTGGGTGCCGTGTCGTTCTGGCCCGAGGCCCAAGAACGGGGGTTTTGGCACAGTATACGAGGCCAAACCTCTCCCGCCAAGAGGGGAGATCATCGTCAGGGTCACAGAGCGTTTCTCCGCACGCCTTGTCTCCGACGCGCCTGCCGGCTGTCGCGGTTCCCATAACCG
>JANONZ010000485.1:0-1577 GCA_031421095.1 Thermomicrobiales bacterium | reverse complement strand
CGGCACCCGTCGCGTGGCACTGATCGCCATCGGGGCCGTCTGCCAGTGCGCGCTCACGATGAGGATCGACTTGGGGCGCGGCAGCGACGCCGCCCATCCATTCAGCTCGCCCATCCACTCAGCGTCTTCCAGGAGCGGCGGTGCGCCATGGCCAAGGTAGATGGCGGGGAGGCGACCCGCGGGGTCCGCGGCGGGCTGGGCCCTCGTCGTGTCGGGGGTCGTTGCGAGCTCGGTCATCGTTGGGGTCCTGTCGCTCAGCTGCGGGATGGATCGGTGCCGCGGCCGCTGTGTCGCGGGTAGATGATAAGCACGCGCCCCGGCTCGTCGCCGATATTCTCGACGTCATGGGGCACCGTGGGATCCCAGGCGAGGTAGTCACCCGGGCCGAGCTCGCGGACGTGGTCGCCCCCCGGACTACCGAGGTTCTCCTGCAATACAGTCAGCGATCCTGGCGAACGACCCCGACGAGCTGACGGGAGAGGCAGCCGCAGGCTACAGGCCCAAATGCAGGCGGAGGGCCTCGTCGATGTCGAGCATTGTCGAGTTCGGAACAACGCCCAGCCGGTCACCCACCCGCTCCACCGCGACCGATCGGATTTGCTCGGCCTGCGCCTTGGAGTCGCGATCGAGCCCCGTCTCGGCACCTGGAAGCAGGACCTGGAATGGATAGACGCGCTCGACGACGACCAATCGGGCGCGCCTGTTCCGAGGTCCGAAACGCGCGAGGCGCCGGGAGATAGAGCCGTCCTCCCGGCAACTCGCGCAACTCTGTCTCCTCCTACCAGGTCTTCGTCACCGCGACAGTTCCTCGTCGAACAACATGAGCTGGGCACCGGCGGCGAGCAGCCGCATCAGTTCTGGCACGTGCAGTGGGATCGCGTGCAATCGCTCCGACGGGGCATACCACCGCCCGCGGGTCGCCCCCCGTGGCTCGAGCCAGCCGGCCCGTGTCATCCGCCCCAGTTCGGCCCGCGCCGCTGGACTCGAGCGGCCGGTGAGCCCCGCCAGTGCCGCCGTGCGCATCCGGCTGATCCGTGCGGCCAGGAGCGTCACAGCCCAGTCGAGCGGCTGGCCGGCGTCGGCCAGCGCGGCGACCAGAACGCCGATGTCGGTCGGAAGTGCGTCGAGGATCCGGTTCCGCGCCTCCAGCCGGTCGAGCGAGATGCGGGTGTAGTAGTCGAGCCAATCCGTGACCGGATGGTTGTCCGGGTCGTACGAAAGCCCAAGTGTCGTGCGCAGCGCGTCGATGTACTCGTCCCGGTTCCGCCGGAGATACGCCTCGATGCTGATCAGCTCCGGCGACCGGATGCCGTCGAGCATCAGCTCCATCGCGGCGAGGATCCGTGCGGTCCGCCCGTTGAGCGCCTCGACGCGCACGAGGCGGTAGCTCACGGTCCGCACCCCAACGCCGAGGAGCCGGGCGGCCGCCCGCAGGATCTAGCGGGAAGCGCGATACTAGCCGGCGCGAGGTCAGCGACGTGGCTGATGACCGCTCACTTCCCGCCCAACGCCGATCGCGATGGACGGGCCGCCACGTTCGCTCCCCACGGCGGCCGACATCCCTCCGGCCGCCGTCC
>JANONZ010000484.1:0-1923 GCA_031421095.1 Thermomicrobiales bacterium | reverse complement strand
CTACGAGACCGCGCTGCGCTACCGCGACGAGCGGCGGATGACCCGCTCTTGCGAAGAGGACCCGGCGTTCGACTACCTGGTGATGCTCTTCCTCGAGGCGACCGAGCCGCTGACCGTCCTGCCGACGCACCGGATCGCCCGTGGTCTCGGGGAGGACGGGACCGCCGCACTGCTGGCCGGCCTGGACGAGCTGTTCGAGGTCCGTCGCGATGTTGGTGCCGACGCGCTGCGCGATGCCTTCGGGGCGGCCGGGCTCGCCCGCGGCGGTGAGGGCCGATTCGGGTTGTGGACGCGAGCGGGCGGCGCCCTGCTGACGGCCCGCCGAGCCGCCTTCGAGCCCCTCCTGCCGGTTGGTGGGGCGACGTTGCGCGCCCTCGATGTCACACTTCTGGGGGCCGCGTTGGAGCGATTGGCCGGGATGAACCCCGCAGCTGTTGCCGACGGAGCGATCGGCTACACGAAGTCGGCTGCCGAGGCGATCGAGCTGGTCGATGCCGGAGTCGACGGGGCCGACGCTGCGTTCCTGCTGGAGCCGACGCCCGTTGCGTCGATCTCCGCGGTCGCCCGGGATGGCGACGTGATGCCCCAGAAATCGACGTACTTCTACCCGAAGGCCCTGACCGGCCTCGTCATCAACCCGCACGAGTGGTGAACCTGCATGACCGATAGCACGCCTGAGCAGATCCTCTCCCATGGCCAGCTCCCGCCGATGAACGGCCGGCCGGTGCGCAAGGACGAGATCGAGCTCGACGAGCGGGGCATCTACGTGGAGTCGTGGCTGCCGGAGCGACGGTCTCGACGCCGGCCCCTCCTCTTCATCCATGGCGAACTGAGCGGCTCCTGGCTCTGGGAGCGCTATCTCGGATACTTCGCCGCGCGTGGCTGGGAGGGCCACGCGCTCAACCTGCGCAACCACTTCTGGTCGCAGACGGCGGACCCGGCCACGCTCTCCTTCGATACCTACACGGAAGATGTCGTCGCGACGCTGGAGCGTTTCGGGTCGGGCGTGGTCGTGGTCGGTCACGGCATGGGTGGCCTGCTCGCCCTCAAGGCAGCCGAGCGGATGCCGATCTCAGGCCTGGTCCTGCTCAGTTCGGAGATGCCGCGGGAATTGCGCGTCCCAGCCCGGCCGCACGAGCTTCGGAAGATCCCGGACGTCTACGGGAAGGCGATGCTCGGCTGGGAGACGCTGCCGGAGCGCCTGTTGCGGGACGAGCGCGACCTGACTCTGGCGGATGTGCTGCGCATCCATCACCTGCTTGGCCAGAAGCCACACGAGGCTGGCGCGGCCCGCCGCCAGATGCTGGCCGGGGTGCCGATCGATCGCCGCGGGGTCCAGGAGATCCCTTGCCTCGTCGTCGGGGCGGGCCTGGACCGGACCGTGCCGATGGCCGAGTCGGAGCGCCTGGCCGAGTGGCTCGACGCTGCCTACGAGCCGTTTGCGGCGCATTCACACTACGGGTTGGTCGCGGGCGAGACGAGTTTCCAGCAGGTCGCGGATGCCATCCGGGGCTTCCTGGAAGCCAACCGTCTGTAGTGGCGATCCGATCAGCTCGTTTGATGAGGGGACGGGGTCGCTGGTATCATGCCGACCGGCCTGGCTGGCTCACCGCCGGCGCCGACGGGGCCGCATTCGTCTAGAGGCCCAGGACGCCGCCCTCTCAAGGCGGAGATCACCGGTTCGAATCCGGTATGCGGTACCAAATCCCCTTATCTGATGGTCCACCAACTATCACGTCTCAGAGCAGAGCTGCCAAGGTCGACGCCACGACGTTGGCAGCGTCGGGGTGTTCGAGGCGGCCACTGAGCGTGAAGTGCTGGCGGGTCCACTCGCGAATCAGAGGCAGTCCGGGACCGAAGGTGCCTGCTGCCAGATCGGCCGGATCGCCGAGGTAGATCGCCCGGTCCCGAACGCGCGGGTAG
>JANONZ010000483.1:0-12916 GCA_031421095.1 Thermomicrobiales bacterium | reverse complement strand
GGGGGTCCCGGGTCGGTTCCCGTTTGGCATAGATCACGTCCAGGAGCATTGGATCGAGGCTCCAAGCGTTACTGGTTGGAGCCCCACAGGCCACCCCACCTCCCCGCCGATTGCCGCGCCGGCTTCTTGGGTCGATGCCACGCCCGGCCGCTTCGCCGATGCCGCGGCCCTGGTTCGTGGCACGACTTGCGCCCAGGGACTACTAAGGCCGATGTGGGACCCGGACTGGGCCGATTCGCCAGGCGCCGGCCCCCATCTCCGCACGATCCACGCTCAGCGGGGGCATTGCCAGGCGCTGGACGGCGCCCCGACCGGCCACAAGAGTCCCCCGGTGCATCGGTGGCCACGGGTCGGGCCGCGGGATCGGGCCGCAGGATCGGCGGTCGCGGGATCGGGCCGCGGGATCGGGTCGCGGGATCGGGTCGCGGGATCGGGTCGCGGGTTGCGCGCCGGTAGCCCCCCGCCTAGGATGCGAGTACCCGCAGCCCACGTACGGGGCCCGTCCGCGTTCCGCTTCGGCGGCCGGATGCATGGGCCCGCGATGGACCGCCGGGAGTGGAGGATCCGCCATGGCGACGGTGACGTTCGAAGGCGTCAACAAGTTCTACGGCGATTTCCAGGCGGTCAAGGACCTGGACCTCGAGATCGCGGACGGCGAGTTCATGGTTCTCGTCGGACCGTCCGGGTGCGGCAAGACGACGAGCCTGCGGATGATCGCCGGCCTGGAGGAGATCAGTTCCGGCTCGTTGCGCATCGGTGACCGGGTGGTCAACGACGTCGCCCCCAAGGATCGCGACATCGCGATGGTCTTCCAGAGCTACGCGCTCTACCCACATATGTCGGTCCGCGAGAATCTCGCGTTCGGCCTCAAGCTGCGCAAGGTCCCCAAGGCAGAGATCGAGCGACGGGTCAACGAGGCGGCCGAGACGATCCAACTCCAGAAGCTGCTCGATCGCAAGCCCAAGGAACTCTCCGGAGGGCAGCGCCAGCGTGTCGCGCTGGGACGCGCGATCGTTCGCGAACCGGCCGTCTTCCTGATGGACGAGCCGCTCTCAAATCTCGACGCGAAGCTGCGAGTCCAGACCCGTGCGGAGATCGCCCGTCTCCATCAGCGACTCAAGACGACTGTCGTGTACGTCACCCACGACCAGGTCGAGGCGATGACGATGGGGAGTCGCATCGCGGTCATGAATGACGGACTCCTGCTGCAGGTCGGCACCCCGCAGGCCCTCTATGACACCCCGGTCAACCGCTTCGTCGCGGGCTTCATCGGCAGCCCATCGATGAACTTCGTCGAGGTCAACGTTGCCGGCTCGGGCGACAGCGCCCGCCTGGCTGGACCGGCCGAGTGGTCCATCCCGCTGCCAGCTCGCTACCGCGAGGCGGCGACCGGGCGTGGCCACAAGTCGCTGGCGGCCGGCTTCCGGCCGGAGCACCTCAAGATCGGCGAGGCCGGTCCGGGCGAAGGCTCGTTCCGGGCGAAGGCCGACGTGGTCGAGTACCTCGGCAACGAAGAGCTGCTCCATGTCAGCGCCGCCGACCAGGACATCGTGGCCATCGTCGGATCTGAGCATCGGGTCCGACCGGGCGACATCGTGAACCTGGTCCTCCCGCTCGACAAGCTGCACCTGTTCGATGTCGAGACGGGCCTGAGCATCGCTCCCGATATCGCCGCACTGGCGGCGTCCCCCGCGGTCTCGCAGCAGGCGGCTCCCACGCCGAACCCGGCGGAGGCTTGACGCCCGACCCGGCGACACCCCGGGCCTCCGACCCGGCGACACCCCAGGCCTCCGCCTCAGCCCAGGCCCAGGCGACACCCAAGGCCCCGGCCCCGACGACACCTCCAGCCCCGGAGCGATCCCCCGGGGCTGACCTCGTCGAGCGCGTCGTCGAATCGCGGATCCTCCATCGGGGCCGCTACTTGACCTTCCGGGTTGACACCATCGAGCGCGCCGACGGTTCGCGCGGCACACGCGAGATCGCCGACCATCCGGGAGCGGTCGCGATCCTGGCCATGGATCCAGACGACTGCGTCCTGCTCGTTCGCCAGTTTCGCGTCGCCGTCGGCGAGGCCTTGCTGGAGGTGCCGGCGGGCACCCTGGACGTGGCCGTCGACGGCTCCATCGAGGACCCGGATCTTGCCGCGCCTCGCGAGCTGGAGGAGGAGACCGGGATGCGGGCCGGATCGTGGCGACAGATCGGCCGGTTCTATACCGCCCCTGGCTTCACTTCGGAGCTCATGCACCTCTACATGGCCACGGATCTGCGACCGGCCGATGGCGAGCGGCTCACCCCGGACGACGACGAGCACCTTCTGCTGGAGCGGATCCCCTGGCGCGACGCGGTGGCTGCCGCCGAGCGCGGCGAATTCTTCGACGCCAAGACGCTCGTCGCCCTGCTGTGGCTCGCCCGCCAGCGAGCCGACGCTCCCTGACGTGACCACGGTCCGGACCTTCCTGTGCTAACGACGAGGTCGGAGGTCCGCGGACCAGACGATCAGGGCTCGACGCTGGGTCGTGGCGGCAGGCCGAGCCGAGTGAGTGCGGCGCGATAGAGGGCGGACTGCGGACTCATCGCCACCGCCAGGCGCAGGTGCGGCCCGGCCTCCTGGCGGCGGCCGAGGCGCTTCAGGCTCTGGCCCAGCGCGTAGTGACCGAAGTGCGACAGGGGGTCCACATGCAGCAGGGCCTCGAACGTGAGCTGCGCGCGTGACGCCTGACCGGAATTGAAGTAAGCCCGACCAAGCGCCTCCAGGATGGAACCCTTGCCTGGCTCCAGACGGTCGGCACGTTCCAGGACGATCGCGGCCTGCGCGTGATGGTTGCGCTTCAGGAGGGCCTGACCGCGCTGCAGGAGGTCGTAGGCCGTCTCATGGGGCGCGTCGTCCGGCGTCGAGGACTGCATGCTGCCGATGGTGCCATGTGGGACCGGGACTCGCAGGCTGGTGTCTGGCCAGCCTGGCCGCAACGCCCGCCGCTGGGCGCCTACGCCTCGCGGTACGACGCCAGGTCGACCGCTTGCAGGCGTGGGGACGGCGTCAATCCAGGGATCCGACCGCGCTTCGCGATCGGCCGCCCGTCGATCTCCTTGATGTCGCCGGTGAAATCGACGGGCGTGGCGCCGCTGATGTACGACCCGACGGCGTAGGAGTCGACCGGCGCCCCAGCGTCCTTGAAATACCGGATCCGGTCGGGTGTCAGGCCGCCCGAAACCGTGACCTTGACGTGATCGAAGCCGGCCTGATCGAGCCGCGCACGGACCTCATGGACAAGGTCGGCAGTGACCCGGCCACGCTCCGACGGCGTGTCCAGCCGAACGCCGTACAACCGATCGCCAAGCGCATGCGCGACGCGAAGGGCCTCCTCAGCCTCGTCCTTGAAGGTATCGACGAGGACGATCCGTGGCACGTCCTTCTCGACGTGACGATCGAACGCCAGGGCCGCCTCAACGGTGTCACCGAAGATCAGCACGAGGGAGTGCGGCATCGTCCCGGTGGGGGCGAGACCGGCCAGTCGGGCGCCCGCCGGTGTCGATGCGCCGACGCACCCGCCGACGATCGCCGCGTAGTCGAGGACGTCGGTGATGTCGGGGTGGACATGGCGCGCCCCGAAGCTGATGACCGGGTCCGGTGCCGCCACGTCGACACACGTCCTTGCCGCCGTCGCCCATCCGGTCGACTGGGCGAGCATCCCGAGGAACGCCGTCTCGTACAGCCCGAACGCGCGATAGCGCGCCCTGATGCGAAGGACGATCTCCCTGGGCTCGATGACGTCGCCGTCCTGGAGCGCCTCCAGGCAGGTCTCGCTGGGGTCGGCGCTGGCGAGGACGTGGCCCAGCAGATTCCGGGCCTCATCGATACCGCACAGGACGGCCGCCTGGCGGGTGAAGACTTCCATCGTCACGAGCGGATCGAGGCCCTCCTTCTGGAGGATGGACTCGGCGCGTGCAAAGTAGACGTCCGCCGAGTCGCCCGACAGGATCTCGTGCGACGGCCGCGAGCGCGTCAGGCTCATCAGTCCGGTTCCGCTCCCATGGCGCCTGGATCCTCGGCCGTCGGGGGCTGCGGCGAGTCCGGGGTGGCGGCGAGTGTACCGTACGGCTCCGTGCCCGCAGTCACTGATCCGACGTCGGTGGCCAACGCGGTGGCCGCGGCGAACGCGGTGGCCGCGGCCACGCGGTGGCAGTTGACAGCATGAGACGCCGACGGCGGCGGCCTCGCCAGAAAGCGACGAGCAGGCCGATCGCGCAGAGGGCAGCCAGCCCGAGGAACACGAGACTGATCGCTCGCCCGCGCCCGAGCTCCTCCGCGCCGTTCCATGTCGCCGCCGCGATGCCAGCCGCCTGGGCAGACCCGGCCAGGTCGCCGGTCGCGAACAGGGTGCGCGACTCGGCCAGGTCCGCCTGGGGCGTCGAGTCCCACAAGCCCAGGGTCTGCAGCAGGTCGGGCGTCGCCAACCGGGAGGCGGCCGCGATGTCGTAGCGGTCGATGGCGGCCAGCTGGGCCGTCGCCTCGAGGGCAGCGAGGGCGAAGCCATCCGGACTCCCGAAAGCGGTCCTCAGGGTGTCCGGGGCCGTCAGACCGGAGGCGGCGGCGGCCGTCGCGATCGCCTTGCGTTCCACCAGGATCGTCGATGCCTTGGCGAGCAACGCGGTCGCATCGTCGAATCGCCAGGCCCGCAGCGCATCTCGGACCGGGCGCGGCAGTTGCCAGTCCCCGGCCTCTTGCAGGACCGCGGCATACCGAGCCCGCGCGGCCGCGCGCGCCTCGAGCAGCGGGAGATCCGTGTCGCGCGCGACCCAGGTGCGCCACAGATCGTCGAAGGAGGCCGTCGTGTGCGCCTCGAGAAGGTCGAGCAGGCCACGCCAGTCAGGCGGCCCCGCGACGGTCTCTGGCCCACCGGGTAGCCCGCCGACCGCCGACGTCGCGCCCGTGTCCGTGCCCGCCGATGGCTGGTAGGCCCCGGCGCGGTCGGCGGCATCGGCCCAGACGGCTTGCAGGGCAGTGTCGCCGGCGCGTTCCGCGATGGTCCGCGCAAGCGCCAGCGCCGCGGCGTAGGCGTAGTCCTCGGTCGCGGTCATCTCGCGGCCGATGCCGCCCCAGGCGTTGAGCGGGATCCTGGCCTTCTCGAGTTCCGGCGTGAGCTTGTCGGCGCCGGCCTTGATCTTCAGTGCCCGCGCCACGTCGAGTCCGTAGTAGGAAGCGAACGCCTCGCTCGCCCAGCGATCGGCCAGGAGCGATCCGTTGAACCAGGCGTGCGCCGACTCGTGCAGGACCACAAAGTCGTCCGCGAAGTACGCGACCTCGATGAGGCCTTTGCCTGGGTCGAACAGCCCCGCGTAGCCGCCAGTGGAGCGGCTGACCGCCTCCTCGATGACGAGCCCGCCGTCGCGTGGCCAGGCCAGGCCGATACGCTCGGAGAGGATGGGCAGGGCGCGGGCAACGAGGCCGCCGACGCGGTCGGACCAGTCTTTGTCTTCGGGCCACGCCCGGATCGTCAGGGTGACCGGTGTCTCCCCCACCGTCGAGGTCACCGTCCGCTCGGCGTACGCGCCCGGCCGGTCGCCGACGAGATACGCGAAGAACGATAGCGGCTTGCTGAGCTTGCCGGTCTCGTACACGACGTTGTCGGCGGCGTCCCTGGTCGGCGCCGGGATGTCACCGGACTCCACCTCGGTCGCGAAACCCGCCGGGAACACGACTCGGACGGAACTGCCCGGTGTCGAGTCCGTGGCGAACGCCCAGACCGGGAACGACGCGAATGAATCGCCGATCCGGACGTCCCGGGTGGCCTTGCCCCCGCTGTCGACGAGATCGAAACGCAGTCGGTAGGTCGCCGTCTTGCCGCTATACAGCCGCTGAGGCAGGTTCAGCTGGAGGAGCGTGTAGTCGGCGGTCCGTTTCGACGCCCGAACCGACGGCTTGCCCTTGCCGGACCAGGACAACTGGTAGCCCGAGGTGCCGGGCAGGACGGACAGGAAGGCCTTGTCGAAGTAGTAGCGCTTGGTGATCGTATCCCGCAGGTGGTTGGTCACGACCATGTCGAGCGTGATCCGCACGCGACGCTGAGCAGGCTGGACGTCGTAACGCGCCGTCGTCACGATGGTCAGGTCGGGGCTGGCGGCCCGCACCCTGGAGACCCCCGCCGGCATGGCAAGCAGGCCTGCGGCGGAAACGATGGCCAGCAGGACAACGGCCAGGCGACGGCCGCTGGGGCCACCCCGCGGCATCACGTGCGTGACGCGCATCAGCCCAGTAACTCCGGCAAACGCGGCGCGTAGCGGTCCAGGAAGGCTGCCTGGGCAGAGGTCCGGTCGCCGGGGTCGGGCATCCGCCCGCCCTGCCACAGCCAGTCCCGGGACTCATCCAGCAGCCGGTCGGCGATGCCCAGGATCCGCGCGATGGCCAGACCGAGGGCATCCTCGTCCACGGCCTGCGCCGGCAGCTCGACGCTCAGCAGGGGCCGCTCGTCCTCGCCAACAGAGAACTTGGCGAACGGGAATTCGTCGTTCCAGCGCAGGAGGCGCCGATACGACTTGCGGAACATGTCACTGATGGGCGGGGCGTAGTGGGCCCAGCAGATCAGGGCGAGGGAGGGATCCAGGATCACCGTGATGCGGAGATCGAAGCGGCGGCGTCCGTCGAGGACGAGATCCCAGCTGGCGATCCCATCGCGGTCGGCCCGCTCCGTCGGGGTCAGGCCCAGGCTCGCGAACCACTCCTCGACATCGGCCGGGCGCAGGGCGACTGCGCCGGTCGGAGGGGATGACATGGCCCGGGGAGTCTAGCCGAGATCGTTCGGCACGGCCGTCCGGGGCATCAACCCTCTGAGATGGACGCCTTGGCCTTCACCGTACGTGGGTCGGGACGGCGTTCCACGGATTCACCGCTGCGGACGATGCGGCCGGAGAAGTCGGAGGAACGGACATCGGCGGCGACCTTCACGTTGCGCCCGATGCGCACGCCGCGCGGGATGACGGCGTGCTTGCCGACGACCGTGATGCCGGTATTGAGTCGGCCCGGCTCCTGTTTGTTCGGTCGAGCGTCGTACGGCCCGTCCCCGACGATGGCGCCCTGGCCCACGACGACCTCCTTGTCGAGGATCGCCCGATCCACCACGGCCCCGGAGCGGATGACCGAATCGAACATGACGATCGAGTCGCGGACGACCGCCCCGACATCGACCTGGACACCCGGCGACAGGACCGAGTTGACGACGGTGCCGGAGATGACACAGCCGTGACTGATGAGGCTTCGATGGACCTGGGCGGTCGGTCCGACCTTGGCCGGCGCGCGCTCCTCGGAGCGGGTATGGATGACCCAGTCCTTGTCGTACAGGTCCAGCTCCGGGTTGTCCTCGAGCAGGGCCATGTTCGTCTCCCAGAATGACTGGATCGTCCCGACATCCTGCCAGTAGCCGCCGTAGCGATAGCCAAAGACACGCGCGCCGGCCTCGAGCATGGCCGGGATGACGTGGGCACCGAAGTCGACCCGGTCCTCCGACAGCCAGCGCCTCAGGGTCTTCTTGTTGAAGACGTAGACCCCCATCGAGGCGAGGTCGCTCTTGGGTTGCTTGGGCTTCTCCTGCCACTCCGTGACCCGGTCGCCCTCGTCAAGGGCCAGGACCCCCATGCGCGAGGCCTCCGCCAATGGGACCCGCCGGACGGCGATCGTCACATCTGCACGATGGCGCCGGTGGGCGGCCACGAACGGCGCGTAATCCATCTTGTAGATGTGGTCACCAGCCAGGATGAGGACGATGTCAGCCGGGTCGTGCTCCAGGACGTTGATATTGGCGCGCACGGCATCCGCTGTGCCCCGGTACCACTCGGCGACCTTGCCGCGGGCGATATACGGCTGGAGGAGCTTGACGCCGCCTCGGTTTCGATCCAGGTCCCATGGCCGGCCCAGGCCGATGTGGTCGTTGAGCGACCGGGGGTTGTACTGGGTCAGGACCACGACGTTGTCGGTGTCGGAGTTGACGCAGTTGGACAGGGTGAAATCGATGATCCGGTACTTGCCGCCGAATGGGACGGCCGGCTTCGCGCGCTCCTGGGAGAGGATCGACAGGCGCTCGCCCTCACCGCCCGCGAGGATCACCGCCATCGTTCGCTTCACCCGCCGGATGCTAGCACGCCCTATGGTGCCCTCGATCGGCTTGGCCGGCCCAGCCGAGCTCCCGCCTACAGGAAGAGGCGCGGGTTGACGAATTCCCTGTTGAATACGACCGCCCAATGCAGATGCGCACCGGTGGAGCGACCGGTGTTGCCTTCGTAGCCTATGGTCTGGCCCATGTCCACGCTGCTGCCGACCGAGATCCCACCGGGGTAGCGCGGCTGCATGTGGGCGTACCAGGTCTGCAGTGCCTGGCTGTGAGCGATGATCACGATCCAGGCCGGGTCGGCGCCGTCCGCGTAGTTCCACCCGATATAGACGACCGTGCCGGCACCGGATGAGCGGACCGGCGTGCCGAACGGGGCCACGATGTCGATCCCGCTGTGGAAATTGGAGCACGAGCCCCTGGGCGGATTCCAGCCGAACCCGGTGCACCCGAATGGCTGGGTCACGATGCCGCCCATCGGCCAGCTGAGCGTCCCGTTATAGGCGGACGGGATCCGGCCGGCCTGCGCCTGCTTCTGGATGAGCGCGGCGATCTGGCTGGCCAACTTGCGCTGGGCGGCCGACGCGGCGGCGAGGGCCCGCTTGGCGGCCGCCTTGTTCCGGGCAAATGTGGCGTAGGCGGACTTCTGCTGCGCCAGCGCGAGAGCGGTCGCCTTCTCGAGTTTCTTGAGAGCGGCCCTGGTGGCCTTGAGCTCGGCCAGGCTGCGATCCAGGGTTCGCTTCTGGGCGGCCGTCTCCTGCCGGAGTTCGTTCGTCCGTGCCTGAGCGTCCTCGACGTTCTGGTGGAGCACGGCAAGCGTCTCCTGGTCCCGGGCGATCTGGACGGCGAGGGCCTTGTCCTGCTCGCCGACGTCGATGAAGTAGCTCATCTCGGCCAGCAGATCTGTGAACGTGCCGCCCGACAGGAAGGATTCCATGAGCGACGTGCGGTCCGTGTCGTACGCGCTCCGGACGCGCTCGGCCAGCAGCGCCTTGCGCTCGCCGAGCTGGAGCTTCTTGAGGGATTCCTCCGCCTGGACGGCGGTGAGGCGAACGTCCAGGCTCTGGAGCTCAGCCACGAGGTCGGCGTAGGTGGCCTTGACCTCGTCGATGCGGCCCTGCATCGCGGTCATCTTGACCTTGACCGACGCCAGATCGGCATTGATCCCGCGCACCTCGTTGGTCGTCCGTCTGATCTCGCCAGCCAGACCGGCCTGGAGCGAGGTCAGCCTGGCGACCTGTGCCTTCTGCCGCAGGACGTCGCGCTTGATCTGCGCCTGTCGGGCCTTGGCGTCGGACAGCTCGTCGCCACGTGCCACCGGTGGGATACCGGGCGCGCCGAGCAGGCCCACGACGAGGGGCAGCAGAAGGAGGATGGATCCGATCCGCCGCCCACGGCGCCGCCGAGGGGTCGTCGATCGGCCGATGGAGCTCCAGCCGCCGGCTCGTGGCTCGCTCTCCTGATCGGTCTGGCGGCGCATCACGTAGGCAAAGTCATCGTGTCCAGCGCATCATACCCGCCCAGTCTACCCACGCTCCCCGCGACCGGACTCTGGCTCCATGGTCCCGGTGCCGGTGGGACTCCAACCTGTCCCGGGCCATCACGCGCGCAGCAGCACGGCCCAGAGCACGCCGATGATGAAGAACGGCCCGAACGGGATGTACGTCTTGCGCCCGACCCGCCGAAGCAGCAGCAAGACGACGATCACGACTCCCGCCAGGGCGAGTGCGAAGATGACGCTGCCGAGTGCCCGGCTGGCGCCGGCCATCAGGCCGACACCGACCAGCAGCTTCACGTCGCCCAACCCGAACGCGCCAGCACCGAACGGGATGGACGGCAGGTAGAGCAGGGCCGGGATGGCCAGTGCCGCCACCAGGGCCAGCACGGCCTCCCCCCCGACCAGTGGGTTGGCCCCGCTCAGCGCGTACAACAGTGCGACCGGGATGACCGGCACGGTCAGGAGATCCGGCAGCAACCGCTGATCGAGGTCTGTCGCGAGGCCGATGACGAGCGTGACGAACCAGGCCCCGAACAGGACGAAGGCCAACGGCTCTGCCGTGACTCCGAACCGGAGCGGAAGCAGGCCGAGGGCCAGGGCGCCGACCAGCGCCACGACGGCCGTCCGCCAGTCGACCGGACGCCCCGGCGCGTGCTCATCGTCGTGCTCAGGCCAGCGGGTCGCAAGCCGGTCGGCCGCGAGGCCGAGCGCGAAGCCGGCCACACCCAGCAACCACGCCAACGGCTCCAAGGTAGGGCTGGACCGGCGGCAGGCTGGATCGGTCGGTCGCGCGGGCCGGGGTCAGCCGGCTCGGGCGCCGGCCAGAGCCAGCTCGACAAGGGTCGCGTGCGACACGCCGGTCGCGCCCCGCGCGGCGAACGGCAAGGCCTTGCGGTAGTAGCCGGTGCCCCCGATGTCGAGGTGGACCCACGGGCGGGTGACGAACTCGCGCAGGAACAGGCCGCTCTTCACGAGCGATCCCTCGGACGAGCCGGAGTTCTGGAGGTCGCCATACCAGCTGTCCATCTCCGGCACGTAGTCGTCGATGAGAGGCATCTGCCAATAGCGCTCGCCGGCCCGGTTCGCGGCGGCCATCACATCGTCGTAGAACGCTTGCGGCGCCCCGAACCCGCCGGTCACGAGGTGACCCAGCGCACGCGACACGGCACCGGTCAGCGTCGCCACGTCGACCAGGTGGGTGGCGCCCAGCTGCTCAGCGTAGGTCAGGGCATCGCCGAGGATCAGCCGACCCTCGGCATCGGTGTTGGTGATGTCGACCTTCTTGCCGTTGAGGGCGGTGACGATGTCGCCCGGGCGCGTGGAGTGCGGGCCAGGCATGTTCTCCACCGCGGGCGCGAGCGCCAGGAGCGGGGTCCCCGGAGCCAGGCGGGCGACGGTGCCGATCGCGGCGATGACCGTGCACGCTCCGGCCTTGTCCATCTTCATCTCTTCCATCCGATCGGATGGCTTGATGCTGATGCCACCCGAGTCGAAGCAGACGCCCTTGCCGACGATCGCCAGATGCCGGTCGAGCGCGTCACGCTCGCCAGCTCCGCCGGACCGCATGACGATCATCCGCGCCGGGTTGTCGCTGCCGCGGCCGACCGCCATGAACATCCCCATGCCGAGCTTCGTCGCCCGGTCCGGCTCGATGACGTCGATCCAGAGGTCGTGCTTCCTGGCCACGGCGTGCGCCTCGTCCGCGAGGACTTCAGGGCTGATGTCGTTGGCGGCCCGATTGGACAAGGTCCGGGCGTGGTTCGCGCCCTCGCCGATGATCTGGCCACGCTCGGCGGCGCGGGTCAACGCCACGGCATCGCCACCGGGGGCCACGAGGATCAACTCATCCAGGACGGGCGGGACCGAATCGACGTTGTCGCGGTAGATGGTGCGTGGGTCGTACGAGCCCTCGACCACACCCCGGGCGACCAGCTCTGCAGCAGCGGCTTCGCCACCGTCGAGGGCTTCGGCCAGGGGCGACAGCCAGACGGCCAGGCGCTTGACCGTCCGGCCAGCCAGTCGACGCTCCGCGGCTGCCGCGACCCGCACGACCGACTCGCGGTCCAGGGTGGCTGGATCGCCCAGGCCGACCGACAGCAGACGGCCGCCACGGACCTCGCCGGCCGCCGCCAGGGCCGTCGCATAGCGCTTGCCGGGCAGCTCACCGAACGCGACCAACGTCCGCAGTTCACCGCCGGCTCGCCGATCGAGCTCACCCAATGGGCCGTCGAAGACCGGCTCGGCGGCCATCGGGACCACAAGGACATCCGCGGGTACATCCCACGGCTGATCAGTGACGACACGAACTTGCACGGGCCCTGAGTCCTCCGGAAAGGGTCAGCAGAAGGGGCCCGTGTGGGACACCGGTCGGCTGCAAACGTGGATTGGGCTGCCAGTGTACCCACACCCCACGGTCACGGCGTCGGGCTACCCGCCGCGTCCTCGAGCGCCGCGCGCAACCGGCCGCGCGCATCCTCGATCGCGATCACGGTCCCGTTCATCCCGCCTCGCCCGATCTCCGCCATGATGATCACCAGGCCGCGCGAATCCGGTGGCAGTCGCGCCTTCGCGGCGGCTTCAGCGGCGTAGGCCTCGCGAACCGCCGGGGTCACCCGTCCCCGCGCCGTCGAGATCGCCTTGTAGAGCCCGCGCAACGCCACGTCATAGTCGGCGTTGCGGCCAACCCATTCGTCCAGGACGGCAACGTCGACCGTGCGGACCAGGACATCGCGCAGGCGGCGGGCGGCGGCGAGTCGCTCGTCCGCCTGGTCGAGCACCTTGAGTGCCTCCCGGTACTTCGCCTTTCGGCCGTCGGCGGCGGCCTCCCCGACCAGCCGATCATGCTCGGCGAGCAGTGCGCTCATCTGCGCAGCGGAGATCGACCCCACCGTGAGAATGCGCCAGTCGGCATCGAGGCCATCCGTTGTCGCGGTCGCCTCAACGAGCGCTGCGTGACGGGCGACGACCACGTCGGAGAGCATCAGTCCGGCCCGTGACGTCCCGACGTACGGCACACGGTCGAGTTCCTGTCGGACCGCTGCCGCTCGCGCCGTGATGTCCGCGCTCAGGCGATCTCCATCGGCGATCGCAGCGTCCACAGTCGCCAGTCGGGATCCGTTGAGCGCCGACAGGGCGCCGCGGGCCTGCGCGCTGAGGGCCTCGACCTCGTCGGCGATGGTCGCCAGCCGCACCTGCGCGTCGTCCAGCATCGGCGCGACCTCGGCGTCACCGGCGTAGGCCACTTCGGGCCGGGTGGCGCTTCCCGGCAGTCGGTCCATCCCGGTCACCAGACCGGCCGCACCCGACGCGATCAGGACGA
>JANONZ010000482.1:0-9753 GCA_031421095.1 Thermomicrobiales bacterium | reverse complement strand
AGCGTATAGACGATCCCGACGCAGGCGAGGATCCCGACCACCCAGCTGGCCAGCTCACCGATCGAGCCGATCGGGCCGCCGCCGAGCAGCTGGAACGTGGAGTCCAGGGGCGAGATCGTCCGGCCGGACGCCTCCTGGAAGGCGAGGCCGGCCCAGATGAGTAGCCCGCCCAGGGTGACGATGAAGGAAGGCACTCCCATGTAGGCGATGATGAAGCCCTGGAGGCCGCCGATCGCAGCGCCGAGGAGCAGGCCCATGGCCAGCGCGATGATCCAGGTGTAGGGCTCGTTCACAGCGATGCCCAGGAGGTTGGGGAGCCACTCGGTCTGGAGCATCGCCATCGTCATGGCCGTGAAGGTGAGGACGGACCCGACCGACAGGTCGATGTTGCGCGATACGATGATGAGGACCATGCCCGTCGCCATGATCGCCACGGAGGCGCTCTGGACGGACAGGTTCCACAGATTCCGGGGCGTGAGGAACAGGCCGTCGGACATGATGTTGAAGCCGATCCAGATGACCCCCAGCGCCGCGATCAGGCCCAGCAGGCGGGTGTCGACCTCCGTGGAAAGGAGGAGCGAGCGCAGCGATCGGGTCGGCCCGCGCGGGTTGTCTTTCGGGACGCTGGAAGCCTCAGCCATCGTTGGGCCTCGCTGACGGGCTTATGGAATGTGAAGCGCCCTGCGACGCGGTGTTCCACGACGCAGGGCGCATGAGCTTCGAGGGTCGAAGACTCGTTACTTGCAGTCGGCCGGGGCCTTCGCGGCGTCGACGCCCTGGCAGAGCTGCTCCTTGGTGATCCAGGCGGCATCGAGGACGACCTTGAGGTTGTCCTTGGTGATCGGGATCGGCTTGAGGAAGATCGAGCTCAGCGCAGCCCCACCCGGCGAGGTGAACGGCGCGGCGCCGGTGACCTTGTCGACCGTGGTGCCCTTGCAGAGCTCCACGGCGGCCAGGCCTGCCGCCTTGCCGAGTTCACGAGCGTCCTTCCAAACGTCGACCGTCTGGTTGCCCAGCGCGACGTTGTTGAGGGCGGCGAGGTCGCCGTCCTGACCGGAGACCGGGACCTTGCCGGCGAGACCCTGGGCCTTGAGGGCGGCGATCACGCCACCCGCCATGCCGTCGTTCTGGGAAAGGACCGCGTCCACCTTGTTGTCGGCGAGGGTGAGGAATTGCTCCATGTTCTTCTGGGCGTTCGCCGGCTTCCAGTCGTCGGTGTAGCTCTCGCCGACGATCTTGATGTCGCCGGACTTGACCGCAGCCCCGATGACTTCTTCCATGCCGCTGCGCAGGAAGTCTGCATTGGCGTCGGCCTTGTTGCCCTTGATGATCACGTAGTTGCCCTTCGGGACGACCTTGAAGATCGCGGCCGCCTGCATGTTGCCGACCAACTTGTTGTCGAACGTCATGTAGAGCACCTTCGGGTCCTCGATGAGGCGGTCATACGCGATGACCGGGATACCCGCCGCTGCAGCGGTCGCCACGGCCGGCTTGATCGCCGTCCCGTCCTGCGCGAGGACGATCAGAACCTTCGCGCCCTGCGAGATGAGCTGGTCGATGTTGGTGGCCTGCGTCGCGGCACTCGACTTGGCGTCGTTCGAGAGGTACACCGCGCCGGCCGCTTCGAGGGCCGCCTTGATGGCGGGCTCGTCCCGCTTCGCCCAACGCTCCTCCGTGTAGTTGTTCCACGAGACGCCGACCTTGCAGCCGGTCGCGGTCGCACCGCCGCCACCCGCCGCAGCGCTCGGCGTGGTCCCCGGCGCGGTGCTGGAGCACGCAGTCAGGACGATCGCGGCGACTCCCACGAGCGCCGCCAATTTCCGATTGATCAACACTGTCGATTACCTCCTCTGGACCTACTCTGAACGTCGAAGTCTGGAATCCTCCCGCGACAGGCTATCACCCACCGTCAACCCCAAATCGGACGTTCCATGACGCCTGCACTCGCTTGAAGATCCGCCCGAAAACGGCAGATCCTCATGAAGACTGTGCCAGACTGGGCGCTGGCCACCTCAGTGTCAAGAGAGGAGCGAAGTCATGGAGAACCTTGCCGGAAAGGTCGCGCTCGTAACGGGTGCCAGCCGCGGGATCGGGGCCGCCGTCGCCAGGGCGCTCGACGGGCAGGGGGTTCGACTCGGGCTCGCGTCACGGTCCGGTGACGACCTCGGGATCCTCGGGGCGGTGGCCCAGCCCTGTGACGTCCGTGACCCCGCGGCCCTGGCCTCGATCGTGGCTGCGACCGTGGCGCGCTTCGGCCGGCTCGACCTCCTCGTGGTCAACGCGGGCGTTGGCGCGTACGGTCCGTTCCTCGACCTCCCACAGGAGGATCTGGAGGCGATGATCGACGTCAACGTGAAAGGCGCGCTCTACGCGGTCCGGGCTGCATTGCCCGAGCTCATGAAGAGCGACGCCGCCGACATCGTGACGATCGCCAGCGAGGCGGGTCGCCGCGGTCTCCCGTACGAAGCCACCTATTGCGCTTCGAAGTTCGCCCAGGTCGGCCTGACCAGAGCGCTCGACCACGAGCTGCGCGAGCACGGCATCCGGTGCACGAGCGTTTGCCCCGGCGGCGTGGCGACCGACTTCGCGATGGGCCACGGTCGGACCCCGGACATGCCCGAGCTCGCCGGCATGATGGCGCCGACGGACGTGGCCGAGACGGTCCTCTTCGTGCTGACCCGGCCGCGCACCTTCCGGATCCTCGAGGTGGCGTTCCGCCCAGTCACCGAGACTTCGTGGGGCTAGGCAGCACCGGGGTGTTGACGACCCTTCGCTGGGGCATCCTCGGGCCTGGCCGCATTGCGCCCCGGTTGGTCCGGGCCGTCGCCGCGTGTGCTCGCGGGGAGCTTGTCGCGGTCGCCAGCCGGGACCTCGATCGAGCGGCGGCCTTCGCCGCCACCCACGGCGTCGCCCAGGCCTTCGGTTCCTATGAGGCGCTCCTCGCGACCTCCGATGTCGACGTCGTCTACATCTCCCTGCCCAACCACCTCCATGCGGAGTGGACGATCCGCGCGCTGGAGGCCGGCAAGCACGTGCTCTGCGAGAAGCCCCTCGCGCTGACTGTGGACGACGTCGATGCCATCGCCGCTGCCGCCGAGCGGACGGGCCGGATCGCCGTCGAGGCGCTCATGTACCTCCATCACCCACAGATCCTGCGGGCAGTGGAGCTCGCCCGGAGCGGAGCGCTCGGACGACTCGAGTTGGTGAACGGGACGTTCTCATCTTCCTCACCTACCCGGACGACCCGCGGATCGACCCGGCGAAGGGCGGCGGCTCGCTGTGGGACGTCGGCTGCTACCCGGTCAGCCTGGCCCGCAGGATCGCTGGCGAGGAGCCGGATCGGGTCGGGGCCTTCGCTCGCTTCGACGAGCGCGGCGTGGACCGGACGTTCATCGGCCAGCTCCACTTCCCGAGTGGTCTGCTCGCCCAGTTCGACTGCGGCTTCGCCGCGCCGGACCGCGAGCGCGTGGAGATCGTGGGCAGCGGCGCGACCCTCGTCCTCGAGGTTCCGTTCGTGCCGGAGCCGGACGGCCCGCCGCCATCGCTGACGATGTGGCGCGGTCGCGAAGGTGCAAGGATCGACGTCGCATCGGTCGACCAGTACGGCTCGGAGGTCGAGGACCTCACGGCGTCGATCCTCGATCGGACCCCGCCCCGGGTGGACCTCGCGTTCAGTCGCGGTAGTATCGCCGCGCTCGTTGACCTGGATCGGGCCGCCCGGGTCGCCGCGGGGCTGACGAGGTGACAGCGCCCGCGGGCGATCTGCCCGCCGGCGATCCGCCCGCCGGCCGAACGAGGCGCCCGCGCGCGATCGCCGCCAGCGCGGCCCTCGCCGTGGTCGGCCTGCTCGCGGTCGGGCTCGTGGTCGTCAGGCCCTGGGTCCAGCCGCCGTCGTGCCCACCCGTGGCAAACCACGCCGAATGGTCCGTCGCCCGGCGCTGGGACGAGGCCCTGCTTGACGCGATCCGGCGGGCACTCCCGGCCCCGACCGTCCACGCCCGCAACCTGTTCCACACGTCGGCCGCGATGTGGGATGCCTGGGCGGCCTTTGACCCGAAGGCCGAGGGCTACTTCGTCAAGGAAAAGCTCAGTGTCTCGAACGTGGAAGCGGCCCGCAACGAGGCGATCAGCTATGCCGCCTACCGGGTGCTGACCGCGCGCTACATCAAGTCGGTCGGCGCCGAAGAATCGCTGTCGCAGTTCTCCGACCTGATGGACGCGATGTGTTACCCGATCGACGTCACCACGACCGAGGGCGACTCGCCGGCCGCATTTGGCAACCGGATCGCCAAGGCGGTCCTGGTCTACGGGCTGACCGACGGCTCGAACGAGGCGAACGGCTACGCGGCCGCCGACTACAAGCCGGTGAACCCTCCGCTCACGGTCGCCAAGCCCGGGGGGATCATGTTCGATCCGAACCGCTGGCAACCGCTCCGGATCGAAAACATGATCTCCCAGAACGGGATTCCGGTGACCAACGGCGTCCAGGAGGCGGTCGGGCCGCACTGGGGCCACGTGAAGACGTTCGCCCTGCCCGGTGGCGGCCCCTCGGGTGTGCCGGTCGATCCGGGCCCCCCGCCGAAGCTCGGCGACCCGGCGACGGACCAGGCCTACAAGGACCAGGCCGTCGAGGTCATCCGCGACAGCAGCCGGCTCGACCCAGCGAACCCGGCGACCATCGACATCTCGCCCGGCGCGCGCGGCGCCAACTCTCTCGGCACGAACGACGGCCACGGTCACCCGGTCAACCCGATGACAGGCCAGCCCTATCCGCCGGACGTCGTCAACCGGGGCGACTTTGGCAGGGTGATGGCGGAGTTCTGGGCTGATGGCCCGAAGTCCGAGACGCCGCCAGGGCATTGGAACGTGCTCGCCAACCTCGTCTCCGACGAGCTCGCCCCGGACCTCCGGATCGGGGGCGCCGGTCCGGCGGCGGACCGCCTCCAATGGGACGTCAAGCTCTACCTCGCCCTCAACGGGGCCGTCCACGACGCGGCAGTCGCAGCCTGGGGGCTCAAGGGATACTACGACTCGCCTCGCCCGATCTCGATGATCCGGTACATGGGCGGCCGCGGGCAGTCGAGCGACCCGAACCTGTCCTCGTACGACAAGGAGGGGCTGCCGCTCGTGCCCGGCCTCGTGGAGCTCATCACCAGGGAGACGACCGCTGCCGGCAAGCGGCACGCCGCGCTCGCCGGCCATGAGGGCCAGATCGGGATCCGAACGTGGGCCGGCATCCCGGACGATCCGAAAACGCAGACGGGCGGCGTCAGGTGGATCCTCGCGACGATGTGGGTCCCGTACCAGTTGCCGACGTTCGTGACGCCGGCGTTCCAGGGCTTCATCTCCGGGCACAGCACGTTCAGCCGGGCCGCTGCGGAGGTCCTGGCCGGCTTCACCGGGAGCGAGTACTTCCCGGGCGGTCTGAGCGGCTACACGATCCCGGCCGGATCGCTCACGTTCGAGAAGGGGCCGACGGCGGATATCCGCCTCGAATGGGCCACCTACTACGACGCCGCCGACCAGGCCGGCCAGTCGCGGCTGTGGGGCGGGATCCACATCCTCGCCGACGATTTCACCGGTCGTCAGATCGGCGCGGAGTGCGGCAAGGCCGCCTGGGCGCTCGCCCAGCGGTACTACGACGGGACCGTCCCTCTTTCGTGACGCGAACCCGGCCGGCCGCGCCTGCCCGCGCCGATGGACCGGTGAGGTTGTGAGCCGCCGTTCCGTCGGGCTCGTGGCGCGGGTGGTCGGCGTAGGCGTTGTGGCCTTCGTCGGCGTCGGAGTCGCCGCGTTCGTCGCATCGCGTGGCGGCGGCTCCACCCCCACGATCGCACTGGGGGCGCCGCACTTTGTGAACGAGACGACGGTCGCCGGGTTGGCGCACACGTACGGCGGCGGCCCCACCTTCTCCGTCGGTGGAGGCGTCGCGGTCTTCGACTGCAACGGCGACGGCAAGCCCGAGATCTACCTCGCCGGCGGGAGCAACCCCGCGGAGCTGCTCCGGAACGACAGCGCCGTCGGCGGCGCGCTCCGCTTCACCGCGCTCCACGATCCCGCCACAGACCTGACCGACGTCAACGGCGCGTACCCGCTCGACATCGACGGCGACGGGAACGTGGATCTAGCGGTCCTGCGGGTCGGCGGGAACGTCCTCCTGCGCGGGCTCGGCGGCTGCCGCTTTGAGCGTGCCAACGAGGCCTGGGGGTTCGATGGCGGGCGAGCCTGGACCACGGCCTTCAGCGCGACGTGGGAGGGTTCGGCCGTCCTGCCCACGCTCGCCGTCGGCAACTACGTCAAGCTCGACCCGACCGGCGAGCCGACATTCGATTGCGACGACAGTCAACTCATCCGGCCGGCGTCGAGCGGCGCAGCGTATGCCTCGCCGATCCCCTTGACGCCCGGGTATTGCACGCTCTCGGTCCTGTTCAGCGACTGGGACCGCTCCGGCCGGCGCGACCTGCGGGTCACCAATGACCGGCATTACTACACGGACGGGTCCGACCAGCTCTGGCGGGTCGCAGCGGGTGAGGCGCCGCGGGTCTACACCGCCGCCGACGGATGGGTCGCGATGCAGATCTGGGGCATGGGCATCGCCAGCTATGACGTCACCGGGGACGGCTACCCCGACGTGTACCTCACCAGCCAGGGCGACAACAAGCTCCAGACCCTCACGACCGGACCGACCCAGCCGACCTACCGGGACATCGCCCTGAAGCGCGGCGTCAATGTCGCCCAACCGTTCACGGGCGGCGACGCGCTGCCATCCACCGCCTGGCACCCCGAGTTCCAGGATGTCAACAACGACGGCTTCATCGATCTGTTCGTCTCCAAGGGAAATGTCGACGCGATGCCCGACCATGCCGCGAAGGACCCGAGCGACCTGCTCCTCGGCCAACCCGACGGGACATTCAAGCAGGGTGCCGACGCCGCCGGCATCCTCGAGTTCGCACGAGGGCGTGGAGCGGCCCTGGCCGACTTCAACCTGGACGGGCTGCTCGACCTGGTCAAGGTGAACCTGGGTGCGCCGGTCATGCTCTGGCGGAACGTTGGTGGCGGTGACGCGGCGAACCCCGCGCCGATGGGCCACTGGCTGGCCGTGACGCTGCGCCAGCCAGGTCCGAACCGCGACGCCATCGGCGCCTGGATCGAGGTTCGGGTCGGCGAGACGACCATGCGCCGCGAACTGACCGTCGGCGGCGGCCACATCGGGGGGCAGCTCGGGCCGACCCACTTCGGTCTCGGCCCGGCGGGCGAGGCCCAGGTCCGAGTCCAATGGCCGGACGGGGAGCAGGGCTCGTGGATCCCCGCGAAGGCCGACCAGTCGGTGATCATCCAACGTGGCGCCAGCAACGCCACGCCGATGGCATCGCCCACGAACTGACGGGCCCGGGGACCGCGCCGCGGCTCGTCCCGGCCGTCCCAGGCGAGCGGGTCGCTCGCGAGGGCATAGCGCAGGACGTGGAGTTCGATCACGTCCTCGACGGCGTACCCGTTCCTTGGGCCAGCGGGATGAACTGGTTGATCCGCCCACCGAGCCCGATGAAGACCCGCCGGAAGGCGTCCAGCCGCTCCTCATCGCTGCCCTCGGCCGCCGCCGGGTCCTCGTAGCCCCAGTGGAGCGAGTCGTGGACGCCGGGGACGACCGGACAGCTCTGGCGGGCCTGGTCGCAGACCGTGATGACGTAGTCGAATCGTTGGCCGAGATACTCGGTGACCGACTTGGAGCGCGCCCAGGAGGCGTCAATGCCGGCGTCGGTCAGGGTCCGGAGCGTCAACGGGTTGATGCCCTTGGGTTCGGTGCCGGCGCTGTGGACCTCGAATGCGGCAGCGCCGTGATGACGCAAAAGCGCCTCGGCCATGACGCTCCGCGCCGAGTTCCCGGTGCACACGAACAGGACCCGGATGGGGGTCGCGCTCACGGGTTGAGGTCCTCGACGTCGCCGGTCACCAGGTAGACGACGTCCTCGGCGATGTTCGTCGCCCGGTCGCCGATCCGCTCCAGGTAGTGCGAGGCGATGATGATCCGTGTGCCGCGCTCGACGTTGGCCGGGTCCTGCCGCATGAGGTCCACGACTTCGTCGAAGGTCGCGTGGTAGAGGCGGTCGATCTCGTCGTCCTGGACCGCGATCTCGCGCGCCTTGACCGCATCCGTGTCGACGAGCGCGCGCAGAACGCCGTGGACCAGCACGGCCGCTCGCTCGGCCATCTCCGGCAGGTGGACGTGGCCTTCCAGCGGAGGCTCGGGGGCCAGTTTCAGGACCTGCTTTGCGACCGATGCGGCGTGGTCGCCGATGCGCTCGAGCTCGTACGTGACATGGTCAAGCGTGAGCAGGTAGCGCAGGTCGCGGGCGACCGGCTGCTGGGTCGCGATGGTGACCACGATCAGCCGCGAGACGGCGCGCTGGGACTCGTTGATGATCGCATCGCCCTTGATCACCTCGAGGGCGAGCGCCGCGTCATGGCTGACCAGCGCCCGGCTCGCCTGGCGGATGGCGGCATCGACCAGCGTCCCCATCAGCAGGACGCCGTCGCGGATCAGCTGTTCCTCGCGATCCAGGGCGTCGCGCGGTGCCGGGATACCGAGGTGGGCCGGCTGGTCGGCGTCGGTCATCTGCTCGTTGATCTGCGCGTCCATGGCGTCCTCCCCAGGGCGTGGATGATCGGTCATCGCTGGCGGACCACGATCAGCCGAACCGGCCGGACACATAGTCCTCGGTCAGCTGGTGCTTCGGATTCGTGAAGATCCCGATCGTATCGCCCTGCTCCACGACGTAACCGGCGCGGTCCTCACCCATCGTCATGAAGATCGTCGTGTCCGAGGCACGCGCCGCCTGCTGCATGTTGTGGGTCACGATGACGATGGTGTAGTCCTTCTTGAGCTCGGCCATCAGCTCCTCGATCTGGAGCGTGGAGCGTGGGTCCAGCGAAGAACACGGCTCGTCCATCAGGATGACCTCGGGGTCGACCGCGATCGTCCGGGCGATGCACAGGCGCTGCTGCTGGCCGCCGGAGAGGCTATTCCCGGATTGCTTGAGTTTGTCTTTGACTTCGTTCCACAGCGCAGCTTTTTTCAGCGCCCATTCCACGCGGTCGTTCATTTCATGCGTGGAAAGCTTCTCGTACAAGCGCACACCGAAAGCGATGTTATCCATGATCGACATGGGGAAGGGCGTGGGTTTTTGAAACACCATGCCGACTTTGGCGCGCAGGCGGTTGAGATCTTGTCGCGCGTCCAGAATGTTTTCGTTATCCAAGATGATTTCGCCGGAGGCTTTTTGGTTTGGGTACAATTCGTACATGCGGTTAAAAGTGCGGAGTAGCGTCGATTTGCCGCAGCCGGAGGGGCCGATAAAAGCCGTTACCCGGTTTCCAGGGATGCTCAGATTGATGTCTTTCAGCGCATGGAATTTGCCGTAGTGGAAGTTTAAATTGCGTACCGCAAGCTTTTCCACAGGCGGGCTTTTGGTGACGGGCGCATCACTCTGGATGGGGAGTGCGTAATTGGTCATCGCTGGGGTTCCCGTTTAAGCACGTGGTCCTTTTTGGCGGAACATCACACGCGCAATAATGTTAAGAGTTAGTACACCGAAGGTAATCAGGAGTGCACCGGCCCAAGCGAGTCTGTGCCAGTCGTCGTATGGGCTCATGGCGAATTGGAAAATCACCACCGGTAAATTAGCCATCGGCGCATTCATATCGCTACTCCAGAATTGGTTGTTCAGAGCAGTAAACAACAAGGGTGCGGTTTCG
>JANONZ010000481.1:0-1787 GCA_031421095.1 Thermomicrobiales bacterium | reverse complement strand
CGCCCAGCTCCTGGAGACCAAGAACCCCGAGACAGGCAAGCTCTATCAGCCGACGGATCTCAACGTCATCAACTGGAATGACGAGGGCACGGCGATGCTCCAGGACGCCCTCTTCGCGCGGGCCTCGTGGCTGGCCAAGCCGGGCAACGAGGACATCGCGGTGCGCTTCCTCAAGGCATCGTTCCAGGGATGGATCTACTGCCGGACCAATCCGGCCGACTGCATCAAGTACACCGTCGACGCCGGCTCCACCCTGGGGACAGGGCACCAGACGTGGATGATGAACGAGATCAACGCGCTGGTCTGGCCCTCCCCGGATGGGATCGGGATCATGGATCCAGCCAAGTGGCAGCAGACCGTCGACGTTGCCCTGGTGGCCGGGATCATCAAGGTCGCCCCGTCGGCCGATGCCTACCGGTCGGATCTCGCGACCAAGGCGCTTCAGGGCATCACGGAGGACGCCAAGGGCACCGACTTCAAGAAGGGCGTGGTCGAGGTCACGGCGGGCGGCAACTAGCCGACGCTCCGTTCCTCGCCAACAGCGAAGGGCCGGCCCGCGAGGGCCGGCCCGTCTGATTACCGCACACCGCAGGCCAGCTCGCGCGCCGCGAGCCGGCGACGCGCCGCAGGCCCCCGCTAGTCCGTGTGACCCGTCCCGAATTGGCGGTCGCCGGCGTCGCCCAGGCCCGGCTGGATGTAGCCCTTCTCATTCAGGCTGCGATCGAGGGCCGCGCAGTAGATGCTCACGTCCGGGTGGGCGGCGGCCACCGCCTCGACCCCTTCGGGCGCCGCGATCAGGTTGACGAGCTTGATCTTCACGGCGCCCCACTTCTTGAGCACCTCGATGGCGGCCGTCGCCGACCCGCCGGTCGCCAGCATCGGGTCGAGGATCAGGCACAGATCCACCGTCGCCGAGTCCGGCAGCTTGTTGTAGTACTCGACCGGCCGCAGCGTCCGTTCGTCCCGGAAGAACCCCAGGTGCCAGACCTGGGCCGTCGGCATCAGCTCCAGCATCGCGTCGACCATGCCGAGGCCGGCCCGCAGGATCGGGACGAGCCCGATTCGGTCGTCCAGCTGATGGGCGGTCATCGCCTCCATCGGCGTCCGGATCTCGAGAGGCTTGACGCTCACGTCGGCCAATGCCTCGTAACCGAGCAGCCACGACAGCTCCCGGACGACCTCGCGGAACTTCTTCGGTTCGGTCTTCTCGTCGCGCAGGATCGCGAGCTTGTGGAGGACGGCCGGGTGGCTGGAGACGTGCAGCGTCGGAGCGGGCATGTCGACTGTTGGGGACCTCCGGGCGGCTGACTTGACGTCGGTGCTCCCATCCTAGCAACCGCCGCGGTATCCTCGCTGTCCCAGACTCGGGCCCTGGCCGATCGGAGACCCATCGACACGTGACTGCACTGGCAGCTCCTGGCCCTCGGACCGCCCGCAAGTCGACGCGCCCGACAGCCCACGGGCGCGGCGCGCCACCCGTCCTCGTCCGACACATCCGCAACGGGATCGAGGAGAGCGTCCACCGCGGCGACATCGTGGAGGCCGACGCTGCTGGACGGGTCATTCGCCAGATCGGCGACCCGGATCGACTCGTCACCCTGCGCTCCACCGTCAAGCCGTTCGGTCTGCTCGTACTCATCGAGGCCGGTGGCGTCAAGGAGTTCGACCTGGCGCCGGCCGAGATCGCCATCATGGCGAGCTCGCATTCAGGCGAGGACCTTCACGTCCGAACCCTCCAGGCCATCTATCGACGATCCGGCGTCAGCCAGTCCCTGCTGGGCTGCGGG
>JANONZ010000480.1:0-2991 GCA_031421095.1 Thermomicrobiales bacterium | reverse complement strand
CCGTCGGGGTCGATGTCGCCTCCGGCGTGGAGGTCCCGCGCGAGCCGGGCGAACGCCCGCGTAAGGATCCGTTCAGAGTCGCCCTCTTCGTCAAGCGGGCGAAGGCCGCCCGCGACGACCGTCCCAACGTGGCGTTCGGCCCGACCCCAGTCCATGCGGGCCTGCTGGACACGGACGCGGACGGTCGATGGGGCATGGAACGCGACTTCGGTGGTCGCTACGTGCCGGAAACGCTGATGGCCGCGCTGGCCCAGCTGGAGACGGCCTACGACGCCCTTCGTCACGATCCAGCCTTTTGGGCGGACCTGCGCGAGCGGTTGGAGCGGTTCGCCGGGCGCCCCACCGCCCTCTACCGCGCCGACCGGCTGGCCACCGCCGTCCAAGGGGAAGCCCGCCGCCTCGCCGGTGACCGCGCCGCCGCGGACGTCCCGGCAGTCCGCCTCTACCTCAAGCGCGAGGACCTCGCCCACACGGGCGCCCACAAGATCAACAACGCCATGGGCCAGGCGCTCCTGACTCGCCGACTCGGCAAGACCAGGGTCATCGCCGAGACCGGCGCCGGCCAGCACGGCGTCGCGACCGCGACCGCCTGCGCGTTGCTCGACCTGCCGTGTGTCGTGTACATGGGCGCGGAGGACATCGAGCGCCAGGGGCCCAACGTCCTGCGCATGCGTGCCCTGGGCGCGGAGGTCCGCAGCGTGACCTCGGGCACGGCCACGCTCAAGGATGCCGTCAACGAGGCGATGCGCGACTGGGTCACGAACGTCGAGACGACCCACTACGTCCTGGGTTCGGCGATGGGCCCGCACCCGTACCCGACGATCGTGCGCGATCTCCAGCGCCGGATCGGCGACGAGGCGGCGGCCCAGATGCAGGACGTCGAGGGTCGTCTGCCCGACCTCGCCATCGCCTGCGTCGGCGGCGGCTCCAACGCCATCGGGCTGCTCGCCAGATTCATCGGCGAGCCCTCCGTGCGACTCGCGGTGGCCGAGGCGGCCGGCGATGGGATGGCGACCAGCCGCCACGCCGCGGCGATCCTGGGTGGGACGCCGGGCATCCTCCACGGTTCTCGCTCCCTGATGCTCCAGGATCGTGACGGTCAGGTCGTGGAGGCCCACAGCGCCTCGGCCGGCCTGGACTACCCGGGGATCGGCCCGCAGCTGGCTGCCCTGGCAGAGGGTGGTCGCCTGGAAGTCGCCGCGGCTACGGACCGCGAGGCCGTGGCCGCGATGAAGGCCACGACCCGACTTGAAGGGATCCTGCCGGCCCTCGAGACGGCGCACGCGATCGCGGCGCTCCCCAAGGTCCTGGCCGGCGTGGAAGGTCTGCCCGGTGGCTTCGACCCGGATCGGGAGTTGCTGGTCCTGCTCGGGTTCTCCGGTCGTGGCGACAAGGACCTCGCCGCGCTCGCAAGGTTCGACGATGTGGAGCCATGGGAAAGCGTCCGATGACGACCCTGCTCTCGACGCTTCCGGGAGCCGTCGCCGGCGGCCCGACCGGGACGAACGACACGGCCGGGGCCCGGCGCATCGCCGCCGCGTTCGCTCGGGCCCGCGCCGAGGGTCGCGCCGCGCTCATCCCGTACGTGGTCGCGGGCTACCCGGACGCGGACACGAGCGTCGAGATCGCCCTCGCCGCGGCCGATGCCGGGGCGGACCTGCTGGAGGTCGGCCTCCCGTACTCCGACCCGCTCGCCGACGGCGCGACGCTCCAACGGGCCTCGCAGGTGGCGATCAGGACGGGCGCCACCCTGGAGCGTTCACTGCGCCTCATCGAGCGGATCGGCGCGGCTCGGCCGGACCTGCCGCTCGTGCCGATGGGCTATGCCAACCAGGTCATCGGCGGCGGCGACGGCGAGACGGTGGCGCGGCGCCTGGCCAAGGCCGGCGCGGCCGGGATCATCGTGGCGGATCTGACGCCCGACGAGGGTGCGCCCTTCGAGGCGGTCGCCCGCGACGCCGGTCTGGCCGTCATCTACCTCGTGGCGCCCACCACGCCCCCGGCGCGTCGTGCCGCGATCGCCGCCCGGAGCGGCGGCTTCCTGTACTGCGTCTCGTTGGTGGGGGTGACCGGCGCCAGGACAACCCTGCCAAGGACCGTGGGCAAGCTGGTGCGGGACGTGCGAGCCGCCTCGCCGGTCCCGGTCGGGGTCGGGTTCGGCGTCAGCACGCCGGCACACGTCCGGGCGATCGCGAAGGCCGGCGCGGACGGCGTCATCGTCGCGTCCGCGCTCGTCGACGCCCTCGGTCCGGACGGTCGTGATGTCGCCGGCATGGCGAAACTCGTCAGCCGCCTGGTCGACGCCACGCGCTTGTGAGCCGGCGGATCAAGGTCGCCATCGGAAGGCTCGGCTGCCGAGGCGCGCCCTTCCGAGCCTGAGATCCTACAGCCGGAACTCGCCTGGGGCGGCCACCTTGGACCGTGAGGACGAACGTGGCGGCCGGCGTCCGCCGGCGCGGCGGGCCTTCCCGATGTCGAAGCCAAGCCCAGCGTACGCGCTGAGACGCTTCGCGTGCATGCGCGCGAGAACCGGAACGTTGACATCGACGTAGTCGTGCACCTCCACCCTCGATTTCGCTTTGGTCTCGCGGAGGACCCGACCCACGTACTGGACGAGGCGCCCCTTGAAGGCAAGAGGAAAGGTCAGGAAGAGCGTGTCAAGTGGAGGGCAGTCAAACCCTTCGCCGAGGAAGCTTCCGGTGGCGATGAGGAGGATCCCTCCCTCACGGTCGGAGCGCTCGAGCTGCTCGACCACCTGGGCGCGCGCTCTCTTCCCCATTCCGCCCTGCAGCACGAGGGGCTCGTGCCCGCGCGCCTTGAGGCACGTCACCAACCGATCGATGTGGGCTGTCCACTGTGATAGCACGAGGCAGTTGCGCCCCGCTTCGACGGCATGCGCGACGTCTGCGCCGATCTGCTCCGTGCGCCGGTCGTCCTCCACGATCGCTCGGAAGACGTCCTGGATGCCGAGATCGTCGGCGTCCGGAGCGG
>JANONZ010000479.1:0-4453 GCA_031421095.1 Thermomicrobiales bacterium | reverse complement strand
GGCCTGGCGGATGGACAGGAACCTGGTCCCTTCCAGTAACCCGGCCAGGACGCCCTCCCACAGGAGCGTGTAGGCCAGCCCGAGCAGCAGGGCGCGTGAGGTGAAGATGCTGAGCGTCATGAACGCCGCGGCATAGGCGCTGCCGCCAACAAGACAGGCCACCGAGTAGGCGACGATCGTCGTCGCGTTCTCGGCCCCGCCCAGGAGCAGGCCGGTCAACACGACCGCCGGAACGACCAGGGCGACGGTCAGGCCTGCCGCAACCAGCAACTTGGCCAGGGCGATCCGCCAACGCGAGATCGGCTTGACCATCAGGTAGACGGCCGTCCCGTCCTCGAGCTCCGAGCCCATCGCAGCCGTGCCCAGGATGAGCGCGACAAGAGGCATGACCGTCCGCACGACGAGCGCATCAAGCACCCGATCCGCGTCCGGCCGGCCTCCGCTCAGTCGAATCAGGAGGGCGATGAGCACCGGCAGGCCGACCAGCAGCACGAGCAGGAGGGTCCGACGCCGGCTGAGCAGGCCCCGCAGCGTGACCCAGATGAGCGCCACCATGACCCTCATCGGCGGACCAGGTAGCTGAACACGCTCTCGAGCGAATCGTCGGTCGGCGCCACCTCGAACAGGCTCACGCCGCTCGCCCGCGCGACCTGTGGCAGGGCTCGGGTGAAGGCCGCGTAGTCCGCGGTCCGGACGGCGATCCGGCCATCGGCCAGCTCCGTCCCGAAGACAGAGGCATCGGCCATCAGGGCGGCAGCCAGGCGTCGATCGTCCGAGGAGCGGACGGTGAAGGTGTGCGGGCGGTCCGTCATCAGCCGCCGGATCGATCGGAAGTCGCCGGCCGCGGCCAGCCTCCCGGCGTAGACCACGAGGATCGCCTCCGCGAGACGCTCAACCTCCTCAAGGATGTGCGACGAGAACAGGATCGTCTTGCCGTCGGCGGCCATCGAGCGGAGCAGCGTCATCATGTGCAGCCGCTGCCGAGGGTCCATGCCGTTGAACGGCTCGTCGAGCAGCAGGACAGTCGGGTCGTGGACGAGCGCGCCGGCGAGCTTCGCCCGCTGGCGCATCCCCTTGGAGTACGTGCCGATCGGGCGATCCGCAGCGCCGACGAGGTCGACCGTGGCGATCGCCCGGTCCGCGGCACCATCCGGATCGGCGACGCCCTGGAACTGGGCGTTGAGCCTCGCGAACTGGCGGCCCGTCAGGTAGGGATGGACGGCTTCGCGTTCCGGCACGAGGCCAACCTGCCGGTACATCTCCGGGCGCCGCCACGCCGAGCCGCCGTGCACGAGGACCCGGCCGGCGGACGGAGCCAGCAGCCCGGCCATCAGGTGCAGCAGGGTGGACTTGCCGGCCCCGTTGGGACCAAGCAGGCCAGTCACGCCGGGCCCGAGGGCGAACGAGATGTCATTGACCGCGACGACGTTGCCGTACCAGCGCGATACGTGGTCGACCTCGAGCGCCGGGACCACTATGGCGGCGGTCATGCGGCGATCCGCAGGTAGCGCCGGATCGTCAGCGCGATCGAGCCGATGATCCCGACGGCGGCGGCGACCAGGTAGATCCAGCCCGGCAGGTCGAGCGCTGCGACGGTGGGGCTATCGGGAACACTCCCGAAGATCGCCGCGTTCGTCCCGTCCAGGATATCGGCAGGGCTCACCACGACCAGGAACTGCGCGAGGTCCTGACTGGTCAGGTTGGCGACCAGACCGACGATGATGGGCGGGATGATGAGGACCGCGATGATCGTCGCTGTCGCGTAGGCCCGGCGCGGCATCCAGGCCGCGATGAGGCTGGCGATGCCACCGAAGAGCCCGGCCAGCAGCATGCCCTGGAGCAGGAACCGCGGGATCGCCCCTGCCTCTGCGGTGATGCCGGTCACCGGGTCGGGTGCAACGAGCACGCGGCCACCGAACAGGATGACCTGCGGCACCACGTCGACGAGGAACAGGACGACGATGAGACCGCCCGTCTTGGCCAGCGCGTAATCGATGCGGGTCAGGGCTCGGGAGAAGTAGAGCGGCAGGACACCGTAGCGCTGGTCACGCCCGAAGAGTTCGGGGGCCTGCGCGGCGCAGAACAGCATGATCAGCGCGGAGACCACACCGTGGTACGTCTCGTAGCGGATCGGCGAGGCCTCCGCGAGGGCGCCACCCGCGGAGCCCGCCTGGGCGGCGAGCGCGGCGATGCCGACCGCCAGCACGGCCGGCAGGATGGCGAGACCCGCCAGGACGATGGGGGCGATCTTGGCCCGGCCGCCGCGCCCGATCCCGACGCTGGAGCGCACGGAGTGCCAGAAGAGCGCCAGCGCGGAACTCCCCCGCCCCAGCCGTGGACCGTCGTACCCCTGGTAGCCCAGGTCGTAGATGCTGCCGCCCGGCCCGCTCGCGCTGGTCGGTGATGTGCGCAGCGGCTGCTGGACCGGGCCGTCACTCACGGCTTGACTCCCGGGCTCGCCGGAGCCTCGTCGCGGAACAGGTCCTCCAGGCTCTGCCGACGCTGCTCCAGGCGGACAAGCGGCAGGCCAAGTTCGGCGATCGCATCCCGGACCAGGTCGTACGGGTGGTCATCGGCGACTGCGACGAGGACGGTCCGGCCGTCGGTCACGGCCTGCAGGCCGCGCCGGCTGAGTTCGGCGGCAAGCGCCGCCTCGCCTTCCTCGACCTCGACGGCCAGCACGCCGGTCCGCTCGGTGAATGTGTCGAGCGGCGCCGCCCGCAGGAGCCGTCCGGCATCGATGGCGACGAGGAAGTCGCAGACCCGCTCGATCTCGCCCAACAGGTGACTGGCCACGACGACGGCGATGCCGAACTCCTTGCCGGTCCGCTGGACCAGGGCGAGCATCTCATCGCGACCAGCCGGGTCGAGACCATTCGTCGGCTCGTCGAGGAACAGCAGCCGGGGGTCGTGGACCAGCGCCTGGGCGAGCTTGACCCGCTGCTTCATGCCGGTCGAGTAGCCGCCGATCGCGCGGTAGCGCTCCTCGTACAGACCGACCAGGCGCAGGACCTCCGCGGTCCGCTCGCGGGCGGCCGCGTTGGGCAGGCCCGACATCCTCGCCATGTGGCTCACGAGATCGGTCGCGGACGCGTCCGGCGGCAGACAGTCGTATTCGGGCATGTAGCCGACCAGCTGACGGATCGTCGTGCCATCGGTTCGCACGTCCAGGTCCATCACGAAGGCGTCGCCGGAAGTCGGTGGCAACAGACCCAGCAAGACCTTGATCAGGGTGCTCTTGCCCGCGCCATTGGCTCCGACCAGCCCGATGACCCCGGGTTCCAGCTCAAGCGTGAGGCCATCGAGCGCCGTGACGCCGCCCGGGTAGTGGTGCGTGAGATCGCGGAGGGCGATGAGGGGCATGGCGTCCGTAGGGTACCCGCCCGAGGCCCGATCCTCAGCGCCCGACGCTGGACCCGAAGTGCACGACGCTGGACCCGATGGCGATCTGGGCGGTCAACGCGACGGCCAGCACCAGCGGGAAGAGTGGGTGGCGCGTCTTGTGGTGCAGTCCCATCAGTCCGATCCAGCCACCGATCGAGCCGCCGGCGAGCGACAGGCCGTGCAGTGCGACCTCCGGGATCCGCCAGCCGTGACGACGGGCCTGGCGCTTGTCGATGGCGTAGGCGGCGAACGTGACCACGGACCACGCGGTCAGCCAGGCGATATATGGCTGGAGCGATGTCGCGCCGGTCAGCACGGCGAAGGCCAGGAGTGCCGCGACGACGAGCGCGACGACGATCCATCGATTTCGGTGAGCACCCATCAGCCCGCCATCAGTCGGTCTCCAGGCTGTCGATGACGCCCTCGGCGAGGCCCAGGATGTTGTCAAGCGACGACTGTTCGCCGGGTTCGATGACGATGACCAGTACTCCGTCGGGCAGGTCGACGGCGATGACCCGGGTCGTGCCGACGGGTTCCAGGTAGTACGTCTCGGAGCCGACTCCGAACAGCGCCACCCGATCCGGGCCGCGGACCTCCAGATCCACGAGCGTGCCGCGGCCCCTGTCGATCCTCGTCCTGGTCGTCCGGCCGGCCGCGACGCGGTCGGTGCCGATCAAGGCTTCGATGAGCGAACCGGCCGACGTGGGCGCATCGTGCGGATCGCCCTGCGGAAAGACCGTCGTGATCCTGCCCGCGAAAGTCAGGAGTCCCTCGTCACGGCCAAGGACGAAGAGATCCGGCACCGACTTGTGGGTGGACCAGCCGTCGTCGAGGTCGAAGCGGATCGGCGGCGTGAATGAGGTCGGCGCGTATGTGCCTCCTTCCAGCTCGCAGGGAAGATCGAACGATGGCTCGCACAGCGCGAGCGTCCCGTCAGCGTTCTGTTTCGGCGTTGGATCGGGGGTGGGCGTCGGCGGGACGGTCGGTCGCGGGCTCGCGGTGGGCACGGTTGTCGGCTGGGGCGAGTCGGTCACGGACGCCTGCGGTCCGGCGCTGACCACGGCGATCC
>JANONZ010000478.1:0-7497 GCA_031421095.1 Thermomicrobiales bacterium | reverse complement strand
GGATCACCCAGTCGGTCGCCCTCGACGACGGGACGGTCGTCGATCCTGCGCGCTATGCCGCCATCCGTGACGAGGAGCTGGCCCGACTCGGCGGGGCGGGGGAGGGGCGTCTCGCGGAGGCCGCCGATCTCCTCGACCGGCTCGTGCTCGACGACGACTTCGCCGAGTTCCTGACGCTCCGGGCGTACGCGCTGTTGTAGCTCGACCTGGGGTGGCGTGGGTCCGGCGTGGGTCCGGCGGGCGGCGCGACCCATCGCCGCGGTCCCGTGCCGTCGCCCGCGGTCCCAGGCGCCCTCGGTCCCGAGCGCGGGTCTTCGGTGCCCGCGGTCCCGTGCCGCCGCCGCGGTCCCAGGCGCCCGCGGTCCCGAGCGTGGGTCTTCGGTGCCCGATCTCCCCATAACCTCGTCTGCAGACTGGTACGCAGCAGATCCGGCCCCGCCGGGCCGGATTCGGCCTGGCGACGCGGGATTTAGCCGAAGGCTGAGCGTGGATCTCGTCGCCCGACGCATCCCGTCGGCTCCGGCCGGCCCGATTCGCTCCCTAACAGTCCGTGGACACGGTTTTGGGAAGACGGCCACCGTCGCGGCCAGCCGCGTGCACGTGCCGCCCAAAACTTCGACGGCCGCCGCCCAAACGTCGACGGTCGCGACCGTCGCAGTCCGTTGCGTGCCACCGCCGCCCAACCGCTCATTCGGTGACCCGAACTCGCTCCATGTATCGGCCGTTGCCGCGTCGGCCGACGAATGCGCCGTCTCGGATGACGGCGTTTCCTCGCACGAAGACGTCGCGGACCGCGCCCTGGACGTCCAACCCCTCGTACGGCGTGTAGTCGCTCGTATGGTGGAGGTCTGTGGCGCGGATCGTGCGGCGGGCCGCGGGATCGAACAGGACGATGTCGGCATCGCGGCCGACCTCGATCGCGCCCTTCGTCGGCAGTCCGAACCGGCGCGCCGGGGTCGTTGCAAGCAGGTCGACCATCCGCTCGACGGTCAGGTGGCCGGGGCCGACGCCCTCGGGCGTGATCCGGCCGCGGGCGACGCCTTCGCTGTAAAGGATCGTCAGGAGTGTCTCGATGCCGGGCGCGCCGTTGCTGATCTCATTGAAGGGCACTCCGCGGGCTGCTTCGGCCTTCTCGACCGCGAGGCGGTCTGGGACGTGGTCCGTGGCGACGAGGTCGAGTGAGCCGTCGGCGAGACCCTCCCACAGCGCATCGCGGTCGGCAGGTGAACGAAGCGGGGGCGCGATGACGTACCGCGCACACGAGGCCGGGTCGGGGTCGTCGTAGCGCTCCTCGGTCAGGACCAGGTACTGCGGGCACGTCTCGGCGGAGACGCGGACGCCGGCCGCTTTCGCGCGACGGACCTCGTCGAGCGCCGCCGCAGATGAGAGATGGACGACATGGACCGGCGCCCCGGCCTGACGGGCGAAGGCGAGAGCTCTGGCGGTCGCCACCGCCTCGACATACGGTGGTCGCGTTGTAGCGTGGTAGCGTGGTGCTACGTCACCACGCTGAAGCGCGTCGGCGATGGCGGCATCGAGCAGGACCGGGTCCTCGCAGTGGACCTGGAGCATCCCGCCATGACGCGCCATGACCCGCATCGCGTCGAAAAGGCGTTCGTCCGGCAGGCGGAAGTCGAACACCATGAACGCCTTCGAGGTGGCGACACCGGCCTCGATCGTTGACGGGAGCTCGGCCAGCGGATCGTCGGCGCGACCACTGATCGCGAGGCTCAGGCCGTAGTCGATGGCGCTGTCACCCTCGGTCGCGGCTCGCCATTCGCGCACGCCGGCCAGGAGCGAGCGCTCGGCCGCCGGCGTCGAACCCGTACCGGGGTTGTTGAAACTGAGGAATGTCGTCGTGCCGCCGAATGCAGCCGCCATCGAATCCTGGAAGAAGCGGTCCGGCTCGGCGTCACTGGCGACCCGAGTGTGGGTGTGGGCGTCGATCACGCCGGGCAGAACGAGCAGCCCGGTCGCGTCGATCGTCACCCGGGCACTCGCGCGCAGACCACCGAGGTCCAGCTCCACGGCCTCGATCAGGCCGCCGACCACCGCGACGTCCGCCCGCCGCGAGCCGGTCGCGGTGACGACCGTGCCGCCCCGGACAAGCAGGTCCGTCACCACGATGGGTCTTTCACGGCACCTCGACGATCGTGATCGGCTGGGCGCCTTCCCAGAGGCAGCGCCGCCCGACCTCGCGGAGTCGGTCGTCCCAGCCCTCATCGGGCACGACGGTCGCGAAGTGATTGGCCGCCAGCTGGCCGACCTTCGATGCGGTCGTGCAGCCGCCGTACGGCATGAAGATCTCGCACTCGCTGATGCCACCCGGGTAGATCGCGAGCTGCCCGGGCGCTGGGTGGGAGGTGTGATTTTCGTAGTCCAGACCGGGTCGCAAGTCCCCGAACGGGATCCAGGTCGATTCGCCGCTCCAGCGGCAGTGGATCAGCTTTGACCCGATCGGCAGCATCTGCCGGATCGCCTCGACGGTGCGCGGTGCCGCCTCGGCCTCCCACCGGGCGCTAAAGTGGAGATCCCCGACGATGATCTGCAGACTTCCCATCCATGGAGGATAGCGTGGCGCAGGACGCGAATCACCTGGCTCCGACCATCTCGACCCATGTGCTCGACACGGAGCGCGGGATGCCGGCGGCAGGCATCCATGTCACGCTCTACCGACTTGCCGAGAATGGGAAGCCCCTCCGCCTGACCCAGGCGTTGACGGACGCGGACGGGCGGGTACGGGACCTGTTGGAGCGGCCGCTGACCGCGGGCGACTACCGGCTGGAGTTTCGGCTCGCGAATGGCACCGGCGCGGGCGGCGGCCCCGGCGCGAGCGGAGCCTCGGGCACCGACGACGCCGGCACCGACGCCGGCACCGACGAGGCCTCGTTCTTCCGTCGCATCACCCTGGATCTTCGGGTGACCGACGTTGGGCGCAGCTACCACATCCCGCTCCTGATGGCGCCCTATTCGATGACGACGTACCGCGGCAGCTAGGCGGCGCCACGAGGCTGTGACACGCTAGCTGTCAGGCGGCGGGATCAAGGTTCGCGGCATGGAAGCCGCCGTCCTCCCCCCGCTCTCCGTCATCGCCGGCACGGATGTATCGCCGGCCAGTACGCGTGTCCGCATCGATGGCGGCCGGATCGTCGTGGAGCGACTGGTCCTGCACGATCCCGCGCTCGCGGCCTTCCTCGCGGAACGGCCCGGCGATGACCGCGCGGAACTGATCGAGCGAGCCCTTCGGATCGGGCTGCTGGCGCTCCAGGACGCCGGGGTCACGGTCAACGTGGACGTCGTCAGGGCCGAGTTCGAGAAGCTGGTGCGCCAGACTGAGTCGGTCAACGAGAAGGCCGCCCAGACGCTGGAGCAGACCCTGCGGACCAACTTCGCCGACGGCGATGGGCGACTGCCCCGGACGCTGGAGAAGTTCCTGGGCGACCGCGGTGCGCTGCGGACGATGGTCGACGAGCTGTTCGATGAAACGAAACGCGACAGCGCCATCGGGCGGATCGGCCGGATGCTGGAGCGATATTTCGATGGCGACGCGTCCAAGCTCGCCGTGCTGCTCGACCCGACCCGGCTCAACTCGCCGATGCACCAGTTCCGCCTGGAGATGACCGCCGGCTTCAAGTCGCTGGAGGAGCGCCTCGTGGCCATCGAGGCCGCGGCTGCCGCCCGAGGTGCAGAGCGTGCGCGTTCGGCGGCCAAGGGTGGTGATTTCGAGGACCTGCTGGAGGCCATGCTGGGCGATCTGGCGCGTGGCGCGGGCGATCTGCTGGATCGGACCGGTACCGAGACCGGTGCCATCATCAAATCCAGGAAGGGCGACTTCGTCCTGACCGTCGATGGCCGCGTCGCGCGCGGATGCGATCTGAAGGTCGTCATCGAGGCCAAGGACCGCCCGATGTCGATGCGTGCGATACGCGAGGAGCTCCGCGAGGCCCGGGAGAATCGCGGCGCGGCAGTCGCCCTCGTCGTCTTCACGCCGGATCACGCGCCGCAGGGGATCGCCCCGTTCGCCCTTGTCGGCGACGACGTGTACTGCGTCATCGATCCGGACGCGCCGGAGCCGGCCAACCTTGAGGCCGCAGTCCGACTCGCTCGGCTCCTGGCGCTGGCCTCGCTCGTCGAGCACGAGGTGGAGGTGGATGCCGCGGCGATCGGCTTGGCGCTGACCGCCATTCGCGAGCAACTCGACGTCGTGCGCCAACTGAAAGCCCAGCTCACGTCGATCTCCACCGCGACCAAGGCGGTCTGGTCGGGTCTGGACACGATGCGCTCCAACATCCTGACTCGTGTGGCGGAGGCCGAAGCCGAGATCCGCGTGTAGTCGGCCGGGTCCGGCTGGCACCCCCGACCGCACGACCAGTCCGGACCGGGACCACTGGGTCGCTTGTTTCCGGCCCGCAGGCGCACACTATGGCGGCATGCACCGTCGGATCGCCTCCCTCCTCCTGGCCGTGCTCATCGCCCTGCCGGTCGCCGGTCCAGTCAGTGCAGTGCAGCCCGTGCCCTCGCCGACCAGTGGGCCAGACGGCCGTCCCGACACCACGGGCAGATACATCGTCATGTTGCGCAGCGGTGCAGATACGGCCGCGGTCGTCGAGAAGGTCCGCAAGCGTGAAGGGGTCCGCGCGGACCGGAGCTACTCCAAGGTCCTCCGCGGATTCGCCGCGAAGCTGGATGCCAGGCAGCGCAAGGCCGTCCTCGCCGATCCGAACGTCCTCGCCGTCGTCCCCGACGATGTCATCCAGCTGACCCAGATCGTGCCGACCGGGGTCAGCCGCATCGGTGGTCGAATGTCAGAGGTCGCGGCCATCGACGGTATCGATGGGGCGGACGGCTCCGCCCAGCGGGTAGATGCCGATGTCGCGATCGTCGATACGGGGATCTCCATGCATCCCGATCTGAACGTCGCCGGCGGTTACGACTGCTCGACGTCAGATCGCTCCGCCTGGCGTGACACGAACAACCACGGGACGCACGTCGCCGGAACGGTCGCCGCGCTCGACAATGACATCGGCGGGGTGGGTGTCGCCCCCGGCGCGCGCGTGTACGGAGTCAAGGTCCTCAACGACAAAGGGTTCGGACTGGTGTCCTGGTACGTCTGCGGCCTCGACTGGATCGCGACCCAGCGTGACCCGAACGATGCCAGCCGACCGCTCTTTGAAGTGGTCAACATGAGCGTCACGAAGTCCGGGTCGGACGACGGCAACTGCGGTTTGACCAACAACGACCCGCTCCATCAGGCGATCTGCCGCGTCGTCGCGGCCGGGATCACGGTCGTCGCTGCCGCCGGCAATGACCGTCACAACGCCGCGGCCAACATCCCGGCCAGCTATGACGAGGTCATGACCGTATCCGCCTTCGCCGACACGGACGGCATGCCGGGTGGCCTGGGCGGCAGCCCGTGCTACGCGTGGGGCAGGTACGACAAGGACGACACATTCGCCGACTTCAGCAACTACGGCTCCGATGTCGACATCATGGCGCCCGGCAGGTGCATCTATTCGACGATCCCCGGCCCAAGCTACAGGTACATGTCGGGCACCTCCATGGCGGCCCCGACCGTGACCGGGGCGGTGGCCCTCTACAAGGCCAGCCGTCCATATGCCACGCCGGCCGAGGTCCGCGAGGCACTGCTGTTCCTGGGCAACTTCGAGTGGGACACGTCGACGGACCCCGACTCCACCTACGAGCCCCTCCTTGACGTGTCGCGGATCGGCCCGCTCGGGACCTTCGACATCGTTCCGATCGGCTCGACCGTACCGATCGTCGAGGGCGACTCGACAGCGACCGTGCCGGTCGAGATCAGCCGAAGCCCTACCTTCTTCGAACGGGTGGATCTGGCGATCACCTCCCTGCCCGAGGGCTGGACCGGGAGCATCTCGTCGACATCGCTGCTGGGCTGGACCGCCGGCTCGGGCACACTCGTGGTCCACGTCGCGCGTGGGACCCCGGCCGGTCGCTACATGGTCCAGGTCAGTGGCACCAACCAGGGCCGGACCATGCCGGCGGCCATCGCCATCGACGTCATCGAGGACCTCCCGACCGCTCAGTCCCCGAGTGCCGGCGTGGCCTACGGCTTGCGTCTCGGGATCACGAACGTCGACGTCCGGGTCCGTTGGCCGGTCGCCACCGACCCATCCAGCGCCATCGCCGGGTACGAGATCCAGATGAGCCGCAACGGCGGTGCCTGGGGATCCACCCTCGCCCGCAGCGCCGCCGGCCCCCGCGAGGCGGTCTACACCCTCGACTATGGCGTGCCGTATGCGTTCCAGGTCCGCGCCCAGGATGCGGCCGGCAACTGGAGCCCGTGGGCGACCGCCGGCACTCGCATCGTGCGCGTCAACGATCGCAGCCCATCCATCGTCTACGGGGGCACCTGGACGCGTCGGACCGTAGCATCGGCAACCTCCAGCACGCTGATGGGCGCCAGCCGGGCCAGGGCCAGCGCCAAGCTGACATTCAGCGGGCAGGCGATCGCCGTCGTGGCCCCCCGCAGTCGGTACCGCGGCTTGGCCGACATCTACATCGACGGCCTGCTGATCAAGCGCATCACGATGCGGTCGCTGACGAGTGTGGCTCGCCAGGTCGTCCTCGAGCGCTCGGTGACGCCGGGTCTGCACACGATCGAATTGCGGGTGGTCGGCAGTGGGACCTACCCGCTCGTGCAGCTCGACGCGTTCATCGTCGTCAAGTAGGGGTACGCGCTCGACAGACCATGGGGCGCTCCGCTTGCGTCGGTGCGCTATCGTGACCGTCCCGACGCCCGTGCCGGGAATCCCAGCGGGCGAGCGGCACCTACGTAGAGGATCGCCATGGCGCGTGCGATGTGGAAGGGGGCCATCCAGTTCGGACTGGTCACCATCCCGGTCAAGCTCTACCTTGCGACCGAGTCCAGGGGCATCAGCTTCAACATGCTCCACAAGTCGGACCTGTCGCGCATCCAGATGAAGGTCTGGTGCCCGGTCGAGGATGAGCAGGTCTCGCGCTCCGACACGGTCAAGGGCTTCGAATATGCGCCCGGCGAATACGTGGTCGTCACCGACGAGGACCTCGAGCGCGTGCCGCTCAAGACCGTTCGGTCGATCGAGATCGAGCAGTTCACGAAGGCGGAGCGCGAAGACGTGGCCGTCCGGTTCGTCAAGAGCGCCTACTACCTGGAGCCAGACAAGATCGGCCGGAAGGCGTTCAACCTCCTGAAGTCCGTCCTCGCCGAGGAAGGGCTGACGGCCATCTGCAAGGTGGTCATCAAGGATCGCGAGGCGCTTGCGGCGCTCGATCCGTTTGGCGATACGATGCTTCTCACGACCCTCCACTGGCCCGACGAGATCCGGTCGACGTCGGAACTCGATCTGGGCGAAGAGTCGTACGTGTTCAAGCCTGCCGAGTTGGCGATGGCCAGGCAGCTCGTGTCGGCGATGACCGGGGCGTTCGACCCGGCGCAGTACAAGGACGAGTACCGCGAAGCGCTGGAGGCGGTCATCGAAG
>JANONZ010000477.1:0-2105 GCA_031421095.1 Thermomicrobiales bacterium | reverse complement strand
CATGTCGGCGTAGGCGTCGGCGGCGGTCTGCCAGTCACCGCTGGCCAGTCGCAGGTCGGCGTCGACGCGGGTCCAGCGCGGTTCGTCCGCATCGAGCAAGCGGGTGGCCGGGAGGCCGAGTCGCTGGCTCAGGAAGTTGAGGGCCGCCATGGATGGCTTCGCGTGGCCGTGCTCGAGCGCGCTGACATACGCCTTCGTGTAGCGAGGCTCAGCCAGCTTCGCCTGGGTCATGCCGGCCCGGATGCGGGCGGCCTTGAGGCGCCGCCCGAAGTCCTCGGCGATCCCGCGGTCGAGTCTTGCCAGCGATCTGCCCGGGGTCCTCGTGGTTGCCATGGTGCCGAGTGTACTCCTTGATTGCAACGTGGTTGACCGCCCTGAGGAGGTCCGCTGGATCCACCCGGAGCCGGTCAGCGATAGCCAGCAGTGTCCGGACCGATGGGAGTGCACGGTCGTGTTCGATGAGCGAGATCCAGGCGCGCGTGCGGGGCCCGGCGAGCTGCGCCTGCGACATCCCGCGGGCTGTCCGGAGGCTGCGCACGAGGGCGCCCAGCGAGGCTGGTGGCGAGTCCGTCATCGATGAAAGGTAACATATACTTGACAAACTGATCGCACGGCAGTAGGCTCATGGCTCGGAACCCACGCCACGGGTCGACGACGGGAAGGAGTACCCGAATGCGTCACCCACGAACCACTCGCGTACGTTCGACCGTTCTCGCCCTGGCTCTGGCGGCGCTCACCGCGGCGCTCAGTGTCGGCACCGTCCTTGCCGATAGCGCCGGGGGTCCATTCCCCAGGTAGCCCGCTCAAGCTGTCAATCCGTCCCGACCGATCCACGTCACCGTTGGTCGACTCGTGACGTGGTTTCCGAAGTGATCAGTCCTCGGCGTAGATCCGGTGTCGCAGCTCGGCGATCATGGCATCGGCGGCCTTGGATTGCGCTGCGCTCACGAAAACGCTCGCTGAGCGGCCGGCCCGCTCGATCACGATCCGCCCGGTGGTGTGGTGGATGGGCGTCGACCGGACGCTCAGGGCGCGATCGAGTGGCCACGATTGCACGCCGCTGCGCGGCCGGAACTCGGCACCTTCCCGGACGAGGACGAGGCGTCGTTCAGTCAGGACGAGACTGCAGCCGATCGCCGGCACGAAGCGCGTCACCTGTTCGCACGGGTCCAACACGGGCGCAAGGGCGGCTCGGGTCGCTTCGGGAAGCACGTCCATCTGTTTGGCGTCTCGCATTGCCGGGACGGAGACGCCCGGTCAAGTAAAACTATACAGGACCATGGAGGCGCCTCCGCAGCGAAGTTCGGGAGGGGCCTCAGCTTGACGCTAGGTCGTGCCCGACAGGGCGCCCAATCTCTCGGTCAGCCGCAGGTTCTCGGCGTAGTCGATCGGCACTTCGACGAGCGATGGACCGTCCACCGCCAGCGCCTTCATGAGGGTGGGGTAGAGGTCTGCCGCGGAGCTCGGCCGGAAGCCGGCGATGCCGAAGGAGCGGGCATAGGCCACGAAGTCGGGGTTGCCGAACTCGACCGCAAACGGCCGGCCGAACTCGTTGCGCTGCTTCCAGTCGATCAGGCCGTAGCCGTCGTCGCGCCAGACGACGACGCAGATGTTCGCCCCGATCCGTTTGGCGGTCTCCAGCTCCTGGCTGTTCATCAGGAACCCGCCGTCTCCGCACAGGGCCACGACCTTGCGATCGGGATGGACGAGCTTGGCCGCGATCGCCCCGGGCAACGCGATGCCCATCGCCGCGAAGCCGTTCGAGATGATGACGGTGTTGGGCTCGTACGCCTGGTAGAGGCGCGCGACCCAGACCTTGTGGGCACCCACGTCGGAGACGACGATGTCATTCGGGCCCAGGGCACGGCGCAGATCGGCGATCGCTCGCTGGGGGGTGATGGGCCATGCATCGTCGACCGAATGCGTCAGGAGTTCATCGAGCAGTTGGGTGCGCAGGTCGGCGTGGACGAGGATCTCGCGTGACGCGTGCCGTTCGGCCGCGCTGCGCCCGCCGATGCCGCGCGGCTCAAGCCGTGAGAGCAGGCGGGCGAGGGTGCCGTCGATGTCCCCGATGAGCTCGATCTCCGGTTGATAGGCGGCATCGA
>JANONZ010000476.1:0-1608 GCA_031421095.1 Thermomicrobiales bacterium | reverse complement strand
CTGGATCGCGGAGCTCCACCGGGCACAGGTCTCGATGAACGTCCTCGACTTCGACGTCACGCCGCTGTGGCTCGTATGGGAGACGGTCCGCGACGTGGCCGCCGAGGATGGCGTGGAGCTGGCCGAATCCGAGCTGATCGGCCTCGCGCCGCTGGCCGCCTTCCTGGCGGTCGCCGATCACGCCGGCGCGCCACGTGAGGACCCCGTGGAGCGGCGTCTGGCGCTCGCGGCCGCCTACCTCCGTCTGCGCGACTTCTCGCCGATGCAGGCACTGGAACTTCGCCTTGAATCGGCCCGGGGCGGCAGGCTCCCGCGGTGAGCGGCGGCCCATTCCGGCTCATCCTCGGCGGTCGAACTGATGAACCGACGCCCGGGCTTTTGATCATCGGGGCGGCCGAGGTCGTGACACTGGCCGGTGGCGTTCGGATGGGTCCGAGCCAGGGCGATGTCGGCCGACTGTCCGCCTCGGACGCCGGCGGGCCCGACGCCCCCGATGCCCCGGTCGTCGCGTGCTGGGAGGGTCGTATCGCCGCGGTCGGGCCACGGGCGGCGCTCGAGACGGCACTCGAGGCCCAGGGCTATCCCCTCGGCCGATTCGCACGTCTGGACGCGGCCGGCGGGACGATCACCCCCGGCCTCATCGATCCGCACACGCACCTGCTGTTCGCTGGCTCGCGCGAAGGCGAACTGCTCCTGCGCCAGCGTGGCGCCGGGTACCTCGAGATCCTGGAGGCAGGCGGCGGGATCCTGTCGACGGTGGCGGCGACCCGGGCGGCCTCGTCGGACGCGTTGCTGGCTCACGGCCGGCGCTGGCTCGATGAGATGCTGGGCCACGGGGTGACGACGATCGAGGCGAAGTCTGGCTACGGGCTGGACCTGGAGACCGAGATCCGCCTGCTGGAGGCGGCCCATCGCCTGGGGGTCGAGGGTCCGATCGACGTCGTGCCGACCTTCCTCGGCGCGCATGCGGTCCCGCCCGAATTCCGGGGCCGACCGGGTGGCACGGAGGCCTACGTGCGCTCCGTCATCGAGGACCAGCTGCCCGGTGTGGCCGCCCACGGACGGGCGCGCTTCTGCGATGTCTTCTGCGAGGCCGGCGTCTTCACGGACGACCAGTCGCGCCGCATCCTGCAGGCCGCCGCCGGCTATGGGCTCGTACCACGCCTCCACGCGGACGAACTCGCCCCATCGGGCGGGGCGGAGTTGGCTGCGGAGATGGGCGCGGCGTCAGCGGACCACCTGGCGACCCCGTCCGCAGCCGGTATCGACGCGCTGGCTCAGGCCGCTCTCGAAGGCCGGGCCGTGGTCGCGACCGTGCTGCCGGTCACCACGTGGTTCCTGATGAAGGACCACGGTGCGCCGGCCCGGACGTTCATCGAGCGGGGGATCCCGGTCGCCCTGGGCACGGACTTCAACCCGGGCACCTCCCCCACGGCGAGCCTGCCTTTGGCGATGACCGTGGCATGCCTGGAACTCGGATTGACCCCGGACGAGGCGCTCAGCGCGGTCACCATCAACGCCGCCCGGGCACTTGGCCTGGAGGAGGAGATCGGTTCGCTGGAGCCGGGCAAGAGCGCCGACCTCGTCATCTGGCGCGTCCCGACCTCC
>JANONZ010000475.1:0-1637 GCA_031421095.1 Thermomicrobiales bacterium | reverse complement strand
ACCCTTCTCGAGGCCGTGGTCCTCGCGGGCCTGCGCATCTTCCAGCGCCGCCCGAACGAAACCGCCCAGTTGTAGTCCCCTGGGATGAGCCGACACCGAGTGCTATAGCTGGCCGGCGGCCGAATTGCGGCCGCCGGCCGAAGCATGCCCGCGGCATGGGCACTGACAGCACGGGTCACAACTCCTCGGGCACGGTGCGCGGCATCGAGTCCACCTCCAGCCGCGGTTCCCAGGTGATCGGGTCAGGCGTCCCCGATACGGTTCGTTGGCAACGATGGCCATGACGACGCTGCAGCACCGATCCGGGCCAGCGCATCGGCCAGGGCGCGGATCTCGGCCGGTCCGGTCCCGCAACAGCCGCCCAGCCACGTCGCCCCGAGGTTGCGCCAACCGGCGGCGGCCGCGGGATCGAAGGCGCCGCCCGCATCGGCCGCCCAGCGGCGTGTCGCCGAATCCCAGCGGTCCCCGCCGTTCGGGTACGCGATGAGCGGTCGGTCCGTGGCCTCGTGGGCGGCTTCGAGCAGGGCCGGTATATACCGTGGCGCCGTGCAGTTGACGCCGACGGCGACGATCCCCGGGTGACCGCCGAGCGCGACGGCAGCGGCGATCGGCTCGCCGGCCGATGTCGATCGGTCGTCGCGGCACGAGAAGCTGAGCCAAGCCGGGACGTCGACCTCGTCGAGGAGGCGCACTAGCACCTCTGCCTCGCGGACGGTCGGGATCGTCTCGAACGCCAGCAGGTCCGCGCCGGCCTCGACGAGAGCTTCGATCCGCGGCCGGTGGAAGTTCGCCAGGGCCGTCGCCCCCGGGTCGTAGTCGCCGCGGTACTCCGACCCGTCGGCGAGCATCGCACCGTATGGGCCGACTGAGCCCGCCACGAAGAGCGCGGCGTCCCCGGCCGGGAGCTGCCCGTCCCCGGCCTCCGCCCGGAACCGTTCCCGGGCGTGGTCCGCCAGCCGCACGCTGAGCCGGATCAGGTCCAGGGCCGACTCACGTTTCAGTCCAACGGCTGCGAACCCCTCGACCGACGCCTGGTAACTCGCCGTCGTGGCCACCCGGGCGCCGGCCCGGAAGTAGGCCAAGTGGACCTCCTCGATCGCCGCCGGGTCTGCAAGGAGTAACCGCGCGGACCACAGCGCATCGGAGAGGTCGTGGCCCCGCGCGGACAATTCGGTCGCCAGCCCGCCGTCGAGCACGACCGGACCGTCCAGCGGGCGCCAGGTGGCGTCCACGTGACTCAGCGGCTCAGTGCATCCGAGCGTAGTCGGCGGGGCTTCGCTTGATGAACCGGCCGTGGCCCTTGCTCCCCGTGAACTCGCCGTCGCGCACGATCACCGAACCGCGGCTCAGGACGATGTCACTGCCGCCCTGGACGCTTCGTCCCTCGTAGCACGAGTAGTCGACGTCCATGTGGTGGGTCGCGGCGGAGATCGTATGTGTTCGCATCGGGTCGTAGACCACGAGGTCCGCGTCCGCGCCGACACTGACAGACCCCTTGCTCGGATACATCCCGAACAGCTTCGCGGGGGCGGTCGAGATGATCTCCACCCAGCGCTCGCGAGTGATCTTGCCGGCGACCACCCCGCCGTCGTGGAGCAGGTCCACCCGGTCCTCGACGCCCGGCAGGCCGTTGGGGA
>JANONZ010000474.1:0-2095 GCA_031421095.1 Thermomicrobiales bacterium | reverse complement strand
ATGACCGGGATGGTGACGGCAGCCATGATCCCCTCGATCATCTGGGGATCGCTCATGCGGGCGACGCCGCCATCCTTGCGGATATCGGCCGGGACGCGTTCGAGCGCCATGACGGCGACCGCGCCGGCATCCTCCGCGATCTTGGCCTGGTCGGGCGTGACGACATCCATGATGACGCCGCCCTTGAGCATCTGGGCGAGACCCTTCTTGGTGGCCCAGGTAGACGTCTCGACGGTCATGTGCGGGTGATCCTCTGATGGTCTCGCGCTCGGTTCGCCGGCCGGGTCTGGCCCCGGGGTCGTCGCCCGATCGAGTCGGCCGAGCCCCGCGCGCGCCGCGATTATCGCACGAGCGTCCACGAGGGCTCGACGGGGCCGCCGCGGCACCGTCGGGCCGGACCGCCTGGCCGCCGCCCCTACCGCGAGACCGTGCGGACGACCCCCGACATCAGCTTCGTGGCCCGTCGTGCGGCCGTCGGTGAAAGGCGAGAGAGCCCTTCGACGAGGTCGATGACGTCATGGTCGGGCAGGCGGCCGAGCATGTCGAACAGGCGCAGGATCGTCGTGTCGGGGATCCGGCCCAGGAGACCCAGGGACCGCTCAAGCTCACGCGGCTCGATCTGCGGGACGAGACCGACCGCGCGGTCGAACAACCGGACGAAGACCAGGAATGCCGACAGCCAATCGCGCAGCGCCGCCAGCTCTGCGTCGCCCGGATCCGCGGCGAGTGCAACGGATGCCTCCCGCTCCTTCGCTTCGAGGACGGTCACGATCGGGTCGCCCTCGCGCACTTTCCGCTCCGCGATGACCCGCCCGAACCACTGCCAGTGGTCTCCGACCGCGAGGTAGGCCGCACCGGCCGGACCGCGCCGACCGACCCGCCGCGGCTCCGGAACACGCTCCACGATCCCCCACGACTCCGCCTCGGCGAGGGCCAGGCTCGCGGCCCGGTGACTCAGGCCCAGCGCCTCTCGGACTTCACGTTCCGTGAGCGGCTCCTGGCGCGCCATGAGATAGGCCTGCACCCGAGCGATCGCCGGTGTGACGCCCCACGCTGCACCCATCTCGCCCCACGCCTTGGCGAGTTCGAGGCGGATGGCTTCGGCGGTCGGCGACCCGCGGTGATCCGGGGGAGCGACCGCCGATGCGTGGCCGCCCGCTTCGGGCTCGACCGAAAGATGCGCCTTGACAGTAGCTTGTTTCTGGTCCATAACTTGCTATGACAGAGTAGCACGCTGGCGGTAAGCAGCGGGAGGTCTCGGAACGATGGGAGTGGCTTGGCCATGAGGGTCGCGGTCACCGGCGGGACCGGGTTTGTGGGTCGACGGGTCGTCGCGCGGCTGACCGCCGCGGGTCATGAGACGGTCGTCATCTCGCGACGGGCCGGGCACCCCATCGACGCGGGGCCGGACGCGCTGACTCGAGCCTTCGAGGGGTGGGAGGCCGTCGTCCTCCGCGCCGGGTTGCCGGAGCCGGGCGGATCCGAAGTCGCCGACTCGCGCTGCGCACCTGAGACGCCGCCATGGTGAAGGACAGGGCCAGGTGGACCGGCGCGATAGCCGGTCTTGTCCCTGCGGGCGCCGTCGGGGCGCTATTCGTCGTCGGGGGATCGACGGATGGCACCGGCGCGGTAGCGGGATCGCTCGCGCTGGTCGCGCTCATCGGGATGAGTGCCGGGTGGATCGCCGGACCGCTCGCCGCGTCGGAGCCTCGCCGTCTCCTCAAAGCGTCCATGGGCTTTGCGATCGCGCTGATCGCGACGAATGCAGGCCTCGCCATCGCCCAGGCGATCGCGGATACCGTCGCGGCCAACGGGTTCGATGTGTTCGCGCTCGTCAACGCGATCCTCGGCCGCGCTCTCTACGCGGTGGCTTCGACGACCTACCTTCTCATCCCGGCGATCGTGCTGGGTCTTGTGTGGTCCGTGGTCGCGCGCGCCTTGACCATGGTCCGGCGTCCGACCGAGCCGCTCTGAGGTCAGCCGTCCTACGGGGCGACGGCCGGCTACCTTCTGGCCGGAGTCGTTGGGCTCGCGTCAATCGGACTGCCGCTGGTCCTTGCCGGACTCCTGGCACTCGTCGCTGCCGGCCCACGCC
>JANONZ010000473.1:0-1642 GCA_031421095.1 Thermomicrobiales bacterium | reverse complement strand
TGCTCGGGTTGATCTCGTTTCTGACGGCCGGGCCAGATGAAGTGCGGGCCTGGCCGATCTCCGATGGCTCGACGGCCGTCGAAGCGGCCGGGGCCATCCATACCGATCTCGCGAAAGGCTTCATCCGAGCCGAGACGGTCGCCTACGAGGATCTGCTCAAGCTCGGGTCCATGGCCGAGGCGCGCAAGGCCGGCCGGCTGCGCTCAGAGGGCAGGACCTACCGGGTCAAGGACGGCGACGTCCTGGAGATCCTCTTCAGCCGCTGAGTCAGTTGAGTCGGTCGTTCGGGTCCAGATCAGCCAGCATCGTTCGGTAGTCGGCGCGGGCGATCGTCTCGTCGTCTTCCTCGTCGCCATCGTCGTCGTCATCGTCCTGAGCGTCGGCGATGTCAACTTCGAGCTTCGCCAGAAAGTTGTCGCTCTCCTCGATCGAGACGTTCACCGACGCGACCAGCTGGTCGTCGCTGACCCAGACGAACCCATGGTCGCGCTCCAGCTCGGCGGCGATCGACTCGCTGAGGGTATCGTGGCTGAAGCTGTCCTGGATGCGGTGTCGGATCGACTGGATGAGCTCGAAGAACTCGTCTGGTTCCCACTCGGACTCGCTCACGACGAGGACATCCGAGTAGACCTCGTTGTCGCCCTCATGCAGCTCGTAGAAGAACACGTCGACTCCATGGGTGCGGCCTGATCGACAAGTATACGACCGCTTCCGGCGCTGGCCGGAGATGAGGAGGCGGATGACCAGGGCAGGGACGAACCGGCCGATCGATGTCGTCCACATCGGTTCCTCCAGTCGCGACCTGGTCGTCGACGACCCGCGCGGCTGGCGGCTGGGTGGGGGCGTGGCGTACGCGGCCCTCACGACGGCACGCCTGGGTCTGCGGACCGCGGCGCTCATCGGGGTCGATGACGCAGCGGCGACGGCCCACGAGCTGGAGTTCCTTCGCGATGCCGGCGTTGACCTCGTGCTCCAGCGACTTCCTGAAGCGCCGATCTTCGACAATCGGGAGACACTCGCAGGGCGCGTCCAGATCTGTCACGCGGTCGGTCGGCCGTTGAGGATCCCGATCTTGCCGCCGGCCTGGCGGCAGGCGCCCGCGTGGTCACTCGTGCCGGTCGCCGACGAAGTCGACCAGGCCTGGGCGGACGTCGTTCCCGCCGGCGCATATCTGGCCGTCGGGTGGCAGGGGATGCTGCGCGACCTGGTTCCAGGCGCCCGCGTGACGCGTCGGCTTCCTGGGCCATCGGCACTCATCCGGCGGGCCGACCTCGTCGGGGTGAGCCGGCACGACGTCGCTGTCGGGACCAGCCTCGCGTCGCTCGCCGGGTTCATGCACCCCGGTGCCGATCTGATCGTGACGGAGGGGCAAGAAGGCGGCCTGCTGGTCCGGGTCGGTACCGACGGGCCGCGGGAGATCCTCCGCTATCGGTCGACCGCAGCGGACCGCGCGATCGACCAGACCGGCGCCGGGGACACGTTCCTGGCGGCGGCGTTGGCCTCCGTGATCCGGCCGGCGATCGGCGGCCGATCCAGGTCGCGCCGAACACCCGACCTGCGTTTTGCTGCCGCGGCCGGCTCGCTGGCCGTTGAAGGACCCGGCCTTGCCGCCGTGCCCGATCGCGCCGCTGTTCTCGTTCGG
>JANONZ010000472.1:0-1744 GCA_031421095.1 Thermomicrobiales bacterium | reverse complement strand
ACCTGGTCCGGGTCGATGACGAAGGCCCATACCTTGTCGCGGGACGCCTTGATCGGGACGGTACCTTCGAAATGCATACGGGTCCTCCGGGGACGGCGGGCGTGCGGGGTCAGTCGCCCGATGATACCGAGACGGGGAGGTAGGCGGTGGGTTGGCGCATGAAGCTCGTCCGGCAGCCCATCGAGCAGAACGCATAGACGACACCATCGTGCTCGGCCAGGTGCCGCGCGTGCTCGCGCGCGACCGTCATGCCGCAGACCGGATCCAGCAGGACGATGTCATCGACGATGGGCTGGATCGCGGCATCGGCGGCCGCCACGACCCCGCCCGCCAATGTCGCCGGGCCGGGCGAGGCCACGAAATCCGCCCGACCGCGTCGCACCTGGACCAGCTCGGCCAGGATGGAGAGCGCGATCTCCTCGGCCGTCTCGGCACCCAGATCCAGGCCGGCCGGTGCGCGCAGTGCGGCCAGCCGCTCGTCGGGTACACCCGCTTCGTCACGCAACCAGGCCCGAACGACAGCAGCCCGGGTCGGTGAGGCGACGAGTCCCACGTACGACGCGTCCCGTGCCAGAGCGGCCACCAGCGCCTCTTCGTCCCAGACGCCCTGGGTCGCGACGACCACCGCGGGCGCGATGCCCGGGTCCAGCCCGGCGATGTCCGTCCCGGCGACGACCCGTTCGGCCCCCGGAAAGGCGTCCGGGTCGGCGATCGGATCGAAGATCGAGACGCGCCAGCCGGCAGCCGAGCCGAGGGCGACGAGCGCGCCGGCGATGGGCGTGGTCCCCGCGACCCACAGGACCGGGGCAGAAAGATGCGGTTCCACGTAGATCTCCAGCGTGCCACCGGAGTGACAGGTCATGACCAGTTCCACGACGCCGTCGCCGCGCCGACCCTCGGCCGGTGCGTCCTTCGACAGGCGCAGCAGTCGGGGCTGGCCGTCGCCGAGTGCGCGAAGCGCCTCCCGGACGACGACCGGTTGGGCGCAGCTCCCGCCGACCCAGCCTTCGATGGATCCGTCGGGATGGACGATCCCGGACGCGCCGGGACGGGCCGAGGTCGGCCGCCGGACCGCCACCACCGTGGCAACCACGAACGGCCGGCCGGCCATTTCGAGCTGGGCCGCCCGCGCAAAGATCGATCGGCCGGCCATGGCGTCTAGGAGATGCCCTTCTCGTGAAGGATGGCCCAGACTTTCTGGGGCGTGATCGGGATGTCGATGTTGCGGACACCCAGGTGCCACAGCGCGTCCACGACGGCGTTTGCGATGGCCGGCGGGGCCCCGACCGTCGCCGACTCCCCTACCCCCTTGGCACCCAACGGATGGTGTGGGGAAGGCGTGACTGTCTTCGCGACCTCCCAGGCGGGAGTCTCCATCGCGGTCGGGACGAGGTAGTCCATGAACGTGCCGGCCAGGTTATTGCCCAGCTCGTCGTAGGTGATCTCCTCGTAGAGCGAGGGCGCGAGGCCCATCGTCAGCCCCCCGTGGATCTGGCCGTCGACGATCATCGGGTTGATGATGTTGCCGCAGTCGTCGACCGCGACGAACCTGCGGATGTGGACCTGGCCGGTCCCCTTGTCGATATCGACGACGCAGATGTAGCTGCCGAACGGGAAGGTCAGGTTGGGCGGATCGTAGTAGTCGACCGCTTCGAGGCCGGCTTCCATCCCCTGCGGATGGTTCGTGTAGGCAGCGAAGGAGATCTCCTGGATCGTCTTGAACCGATCAGGCGAACCCTTGACG
>JANONZ010000471.1:0-2154 GCA_031421095.1 Thermomicrobiales bacterium | reverse complement strand
GGTTCGGCGCAGTGGGGCGACGTCCGGCTGACCTGGATCGGGCCGGCGAAGCGTTGGCTGAGCGTGGACGAGCGAGGTCAGCCCCGGATCCTGGATCGGTCGAGCCGCCGGCGCCGCGTCGGTCGGCCACAAGAGTCCGTGTGTGCATGCCGTGCCAGTACGCCGGGTCCAACGATGCGGCGTTGCTTGTCCTATCGGATCGGGAGCCCGCCCTTGCTCTGGCGACCTGGCCGGTCCGGCTCCCCGGCGGCACCCCGGAATGGCTGGGGCCGATCGTTTCGATCGTGCCGGGCCAGCTGCATGCCTTCCACCTGACGCGCACGACCTAGCTGTTCTTGCTAGCGACGACCGCGCTCTGGGACCCCGACCATCGAGGACCTCCCGGCCGTCCGAGCTGATGGAAGGCAAGGGCGAGGCCGGCGATCTGCGCGATCGTCGTGCTCGCTCCGAGGATATCGATCGGCTCGCCTGCGCCGACGACCAAGCCTCCAACGTCATGGTGATCCGACATGAACGGCAAGCCGACCAGGACGGCGTAGATGTAGACGAGGATGAGCGCGGTGTTGACCGCGATGACCGCACACCAGACCCAGCCGCGGGGACGAGCGAGGGCGAGGCCCGCGAGGGCAAGCTGCACCACGCCCGCGATGAGAAAGCCGAGTCCGAGCACCATCGCCTCACCGAGATGCTCTGGCGTCAGGAGGATATGGATCCACCCGGCCAGGAACAGCGACGCCGCAAGGGCCAATCGCGGTGCGAGTGCCGTCGCGAGTCTGCCGGCCCGCAGTGGGGCGACGCATGCGGAGAGGAGTAGAAGGGTGCCGCCGCCGGCCATGACCATGGCGCCCGGGCCGGCCGTCGGTTGCGTGAGCGGGCCGGCATGACCAGGGTCGGCGACGTATGCGGCGATCCGCGAGGCGACGTAGAGGGAATCGATCGTCACGGCGGCCGCACCGACGATGGCGAGCGTTCGAAGCAGGCGGGAGCCGCCCCATCGGCCGGCAACAAGGAGCGCGACCGCCGACACGATGGCGATGCCGGCAAGTTTCCCGCCATCGAGGACGAACCCAGGCCCCGGCTGGAGTCCCCGGAATCGGACGACCCACGGGAGCGCGGTCCCGATCGCGACGAGCGTGAGGCCGAGCGCACCCGCCACCACGGCCACGAGCGTGTTCCTGCCTATCTCCCTGATCCCGATTCGAGCGTCGACGGCTTGTGCTTGCATTCGTTTGGTCTCTGTTTTGGAGGGGATGCACCCGTCCGGGCTTGGCTATGCGGGGTCGCGTCCAGTCGGCAAGTCTTCGCATACCAACGCGGGACGGATCATTTGTCGATGTCGATCGGTCCGGACGACGATGCGGAGATCGCCGCTCGATCGGCGCGTGGCTGCGCGACCCGGTCGGGACGGTCGGCGCGCTTTCGATCTGGCATGACAGTCACGGGAGGACTCGTATGGCCGCTTCCGGTCCCACCCGGCGGGTTCGAAGCTCTGGGGCGCCGCCCGGCTGATCTGGATCGGGCCGGGAAGGCCGGGCTGAGCGTGGACGAGCGAGGTCACGCCCGGAATCTGGATCGGTCGAGCAGCCGACGCCGCGTCGGTCGGCCACAAGAGTCCGTGTATGCATGCCGTGCCAGAACGCCGGGTCCAACGGCTGTTCCAGTCACGGACGGCATGCGGCGGCGGATCGGGTGGCCTGCGGCGGCATGCGGCGGCGGATCGGGCGGTATGCGGCGGCGGATCGGGCGGCCTGCGGCGGATCGGGCGGCCTGCGGCGGCGGATCGGGCGGCATGCGGCGGCGGATCGGCCGGCCCCCAACCCGCGCGACGCCCCCCGGCCCCGGCGAACAGCCCTCGGGCTACAGGCCGCTGTAGGCGTGCAGGCCGCTGAACCAGAGCGACCCGGAGTAGGTGACGAGCACCATCCCGAACCCGACGACCAGCAGGAGTGCCGCCGGCCGGCCGGCCCATGAGCGCTGGTTGCGAGCGTGGAGGTAGATGGCGTAGACGAGCCACGTCACGAGCGCCGCGGTCTCCTTCGGATCCCAGCCCCAGTAGCGCGACCACGCGATAGCGGCCCACCAGGAGCCCAGGATGATCATCGTGGCGAAGATCGGGAAGCCGATGATGACCGCGCGGTAGGCGACTTCATCGAG
>JANONZ010000470.1:0-1655 GCA_031421095.1 Thermomicrobiales bacterium | reverse complement strand
GCCCTTACGCCTACCGCCGAGTCGGGATGGCGCGGATGCCCAGTTGAAAATCGGTGATCGCTTGGAACTCGTTCCGATGCTTGAGGCCGACGCTGAGTCCGCTGACGCTTGCCGCTGCGAGGGCGGTCAGCCGAAGAACTTCGCGAGGCCGTGCCTGCTCCTGCTCCTGTCCGAGGCACCGGCGCACGGCTACGAACTGATCGACCGGATGCGACCGTTCGGGTTCGAGGTCAATGATCCCGCCAGTGTCTACAAGACGCTGCGCCAGATGGAGCGCGATGGGATCGTGACCTCGGAGTGGGAGTTGCCCAAGCGTGGGCCGGCCCGGCGGATCTACGCCCTGACCTCCGATGGCCGAGATCTGCTGGACGCCTGGGCCCATACGCTGGAGCGGAACCGCGCCGTCCTCGACTCGTTCCTGTCCCGCTTCGCGGCGCATGCCGCCGCGGGCCCACGGCCACGCCCGGCCCACGATCAACTGGTCAGCACGATGAGAGGAGTCGGATGAGGATCGCATTGACGGGCAAGGGCGGGTCCGGCAAGACCACGCTTGCCGCGACACTGGCCCGAACATACGCCCGCCGGGGGTATCGCGTGAATGCCCTGGATGGCGATCCGAACCCCAACCTCGCCTCGGCCATCGGCATCTCGGATGCTGACGTGGCGCGGCTGCGGCGCGTCCCCCGTGAGGCGATCCTGGACGATCATCACGACGCCGACGGTGGATCTGCCCACCTGTCCCGGCCGCTGGCCGAAGTATTGGCTGAGTACGGCGTGACTGGGCCCGACGCGATCGGTGTCCTGACCATGACCGGTCTCCTGGGTGCCGGCAAGGGCTGCATCTGCGGGCAGCATTCGGCCGTTCGCGATGTCATGGAACAGCTGGCCTCCAGCGAGCCCCGTGACGTGACCATCCTGGACACGGAGGCCTCCATCGAACATCTCTCACGCGGGACCGTGCGCAACGTTGACGCCCTGCTCGTGGTGACCGAGCCGTACTACCGCTCGCTTGAGACCGCCGGAAGAATCGTCCCGTTGGCCCAGGAACTCGGATTGCAGGAAGTCTGGGTCGTTGCCAACAAGGTGCGCAACGAGTCGGAGAAGGAGGCCATCCTCCAGTACGGCGCGGGGCACGGGTTCCAGATCGTCGCCGCGATCCCCTACGACCCCCAGGTCGCCGAAGCCGACCAACTTGGCCGATCGGTGATCGACCACGCACCGGGAGGGTCCGCCGTCGCTGCGATCGGCGCACTCGCGGACTTCATGGCTGAGCGACTTGGTGCCGCGACGCCCGTCAGCTGATCGACCAGACTTGCGGAGGCAACCCCAGTGGTCATGACCGAAGCAGCACCGGCGGCGATGCCGCACATGTCCCAGGTCGGCAATGTCGCCGGTATCAGCCAGCAGGAGTGGGCCACGGCGGTCGCCGCCAGGACCGGGCCCCGGACGAAGATCGGCGCCTTCGAGGAAGTGCACGTCTTCTGGCTCGCCGGCATGAGCTGTGACGGGTGTTCCATCGCCGTCCTTGGAGCGACGGCGCCGTCGGTAGAGAGCTTGATGACGGGGTCGCTGCCGGGCGTGCCGATCATGTTCCTGCACCACACGGCCGTCCAGCTTGAGGCCGGTGACGCGTATATGGAGCCGATGTGGAGGGC
>JANONZ010000469.1:0-4936 GCA_031421095.1 Thermomicrobiales bacterium | reverse complement strand
AGGCGTGACCCACGGCGGGATCCTGTGCACGATCCTCGACGAGGTGATGGCCTGGGCGCTCGTCGGCGAAGACAACTGGGGCGTGACTGCCCGCATGGCTGTGGACTTCCGGCGGCCGGTCCCGATCGGCCTTCCGATCCGCGCTGAGGGCTGGATCACGCGGTCTCGACGGCGCATCGTGGACACAGCCGGTCACATCGTCGATCCAAGCGACGGGAAGGTCCTTGCGACCGCGACAGGGACCTATGTGGCGGCCGACGCGAGTCGTAAACGCGACCTGCGCGAGCGCTACGGATTCCGGGTGGAGCCGCCTGAACCGGACGCGCAGGACACGATTCGCGACGCTCGCGACGCTCGCGGGGACGGGGACCGGTCGTGACCACCGCCAGCGGCGTGGCCCACCCCACGACCTCGGATCGCCAGACGACCGCACGGTCCGTGGTGTTTGTCGCCGGCCATCGGGACCCGGCGGAGACCCTTGGTACCGATCTCGCCGAGTTGATCAACGACCCTGATGCCTTCGCGACCGCTCTCCGCCGTGGCCTGGCAGGCCTTGCCGACCCCGAATACCTGGCTGGAGAGCAGCGCGTGGCCCCCGGCATCGGCCCGCTCCATGGCGTCCGTGCTCCGCTCCTCACGGCCCTTCAGCGTGGCTTTCGGCGAGCTTCCCGCCTCGACCGCGCAACACCCCTCCTGTTCGTCGCGGATCGCCTGTTCCGGGAACCCGAGCTTGAGGCTCGGTGGTTTGCCCTCGGCCTGCTCCAGCGAACCCTCGACGTGGAGACCGAACGGACGTGGCAACTCCTGCGCCGCGCGGCGCGCGAGGCCGGCGACTGGATCACGGTCGATTGGCTCGCCCATCCGTACGCACAGGGCATCGCCTCGGAGCCCTATCGGTGGGCAGAGCTGGAGCAACTCGTCTACAGCCCATCGCGCTGGGAGCGTCGACTCGTCGGCGCGACGATCGCCGCCATGACCCACCAGACCGGCGGGACCGGGCACGCCCGAGAGGTGCCTGAACGTGCGCTGCCGATCCTCCGGCAGCTGATGGGAGACGCCGAACCGGACGTACAGAAGGCTCTGTCGTGGGCCTACCGATCGCTGGCAGCGGTCGACCTGCTGGCCACAGAGGACGCCCTCCGCACAGAGGCGGACCGGGCGATCGCCACATCAGACGGCCATCGCACCTGGGTGATCCGCGACACGCTCGGCAAGCTCGAGGCGACGACAGCCGACGAGCTGCGCACGCGCCTATCCGGTATCCGCAGGCGAACGGGAGCGCCGGCGACCTCCGCCGCAGCCACGACAGCGGCGCGCTTTGACGATCTGCCCGAACAGGTGGCCGCCGCCCCGGTGGCCACCGAGCCGCTGGCCCACGCCGACACACCCCGGCCATGACACCCGCTACCCGATCCGTGCCTGATCCGATTGGAGTGACTCGACCGTGACCGACGACCTGGGGGATATCCGCACGATCCGCATCGAAGATGAGATGCGGGTCAGCTACCTCGACTACGCGATGAGCGTGATCGTGTCCCGCGCGCTGCCCGACGTCCGCGACGGCCTCAAGCCCGTCCACCGCCGGATCCTCTACGCGATGGGCGAGATGGGCCTCTCATCGACGAGCTCGTACCGCAAATGCGCCGCCATCGTGGGCGAGGTGATGGGCAAGTATCACCCGCACGGCGACCAGTCCCTGTACGACGCCCTCGTCCGGATGGCCCAGGACTTCTCCATGCGTTACCCGTTGGTCGACGGGCAGGGCAACTTCGGTTCCGTCGATGGCGACAACGCCGCGGCCATGCGCTACACGGAGGCGCGCCTGACCGGCATCGCCGCCGAGATGCTGGCCGACATCGACAAGGACACCGTCGACTTCGTGGACAACTACGACGGGACCCAGAAGCAGCCGTCGGTGCTGCCGGCGAAGCTTCCGAACCTGCTCATCAACGGCAGTACGGGCATCGCCGTCGGGATGGCAACCAATATCCCGCCCCACCACCTTGGCGAGATCGTGGACGCGACGATCGCCCTGATCGAGGACCCGGACCTCACCTCCGACGACCTGTGCAAGCACGTCACCGGCCCCGACTTCCCGACCGGCGGCACGATCTTCCGGTACGAGAAGCAGCGCAACTCGCTGACCGGCGAATGGGAGACGGTCGACGCCATCAGGCAGATGTACGCCCATGGCCGGGGTCGGGTCGTGATGCGTGCCCAGGTCGCCTTCGAGGAGGTTCGCGGGGACCGGACGGCGATCATCGTCGGCGAACTGCCGTACCAGGTCAACAAGGCCAGCCTGCTCGAGAAGATCGCGGAACTGGTCAAGGACAAACGGATCGAAGGCATCGGTGACCTGCGCGATGAGTCCGACCGCGACGGGATGCGCATCTACATCGAGCTGAAGCGCGACACGAACCCGCACAAGGTGCTGAACAATCTGTTCAAGCACACCCCGATGCAGATGGCCTTCAACATGAACATGCTGGCCCTCGTCGACGGCCAGCCCCAGACGCTGCCGTTGCGCGCGGTGCTGGTCCACTACCTGGAGCATCGACGCGACATCATCCGCCGCCGGACCGAATTCGACCTCGCCAAGGCCCGCTCCCGGGCGCACATCCTCGAAGGTCTGAAGATCGCGCTCGACAACCTCGATGCGGTCATCCAGACGATCCGCGAGTCGTCCGACGTGGAGTCCGCCCGCTCCAACCTGATGAGCCGGTTCGACCTGTCCGAGCTCCAGGCCCAGGCCATCCTGGACATGCGGCTGGCGCGCCTGGCCGCCCTGGAGCGCCAGAAGATCGAGGACGAATACCTGGCGGTCATCCAGCTCATCGCCGAGCTCGAGGACATCCTCGCCAACCCGGCCCGGGTGAGCTCCATCATCAAGGACGAGCTGATCGAGCTGAAGAGGAAGTTCGCCGGCGAGCGGCGGACCCGCGTCGCGGACGACTCCAGTCGCGAGATGACCGACGAGGACCTGATCGCCGACGAGGACGTCGTCGTCACGATCTCCGGTCGCGGCTACATCAAGCGCCAGCCCGTCGCGACCTATCGGCGCCAGCACCGCGGCGGCAAGGGGATCATCGGCCACGTGACCCGCGAAGAAGACGCAGTCGAGAGCCTGCTCGTCGCCAACACCCATCACTGGGCGCTCTTCTTCACCAATCGGGGCCGTGTCTTCAGCGCCAAGGTCCACGCCATCCCGGATGCCAGCCGACAGGCAAAGGGCATCCCGATCATCAATCTGCCCGGTGTCCAGGTCGATTCGGGGGAGGTCCCGATGGCGACCATCACCCTGCCTGACTTCAAGGCCGGCTCGTTCCTGATGCTCGCCACCCGCAGCGGGATCATCAAGAAGACGCCACTCGAGCAGTTCGAACGGGTCCGCTCGTCCGGCATCCGGGCCATCACGCTGCGTGACGATGATGAGCTCGCCTGGGTCGACGTCTCGACCGGGTCGGACGACGTCATCATCGCCACGGCCCAGGGCAAGCTGGCACGTTTCTCGGAAGGCGAGATCCGACCGATGGGCCGCGACGCCACCGGGGTCATCGGCATCCGCCTGGCCCGCAAGGGCGACGCCGTCGTCGGCATGAGTGTCGTCCAGCCCGAGAGCGACCTGTTGGTGCTGACCGAAACGGGCTACGGCAAGCGCGTGCCGCTGACCGAGTTCCGCCGCAAGCATCGCGGCGGCCAGGGCGTCGGCCTCATCTCCCTGGAGGGCCGCAAGACCGGCGATGTCGCCGCCGTCCAGCAGGTCACCGAGACGGACGAGGAGTTGCTCCTCATCAGCGCCGGCGGCCAAGTCATCCGGACCGAGACGAACACGATCAACCGCTACTCCTCGTCGGCGCGAGGCGTCATCGTCATGCGCCTTGCCGAAGGCGACCGTGTCGTGGCCATCGCCGCGTTCCGCGCCGGACTTGCGGAGCAGGACAGCATGGGCGACGATGGCGGCTCCGACGCGGACGGCGCCGGCCCCTCCACGCCGGGCATCGGATGAGGCGACCGTGACATTCTTCGGTGGTCGGGAGGCGGCAGCCTTGTACGCGGACCAGTTCGAGATCTATCACGGCAACTCGAACCCGGGCCTGGCCCGCAAGATCTGTCGCTATCTCGGGACGGAACCCGGCAAGGCCGAGGTCTTCCAGTTCGCCAACGAGAACATCTTCGTCAAGATCCTTGAGAACGTCCGCGAGAAGGACGTCTTCATCGTGCAGCCCACCTGCCACCCGGTCAACCAGTCGATCATGGAGCTGCTCATCCTGATCGACGCGTTCAAGCGCGCCAGCGCTGGACGGATCACGGCCGTCGTCCCGTATTACGCCTACGGCCGGTCCGACAAGAAGGACCAGCCGCGGGTACCGATCACCGCCCGGCTGATCGCCGACATGATCACCGTCGCCGGCGCCGACCGAGTCTTGACGATGGACCTCCATCAAGGCCAGATCCAGGGCTTCTTCAATATCCCGGTGGATGAGCTGACGGCCGTCCACATGCTGTCGAACTACTTCCGGCACAAGCACATCGAGGACCCGGTCGTCGTCACCGACCTTGGCTTCGCCAAGCGCGCCCGGACCTTCGCGGAACTGCTGGATGCGCCGCTGGCGATCATCGAGAAGCGGCGAGTCGGCAATCTCGACCGGGCGGAGCTGATGAACGTCATCGGCGACGTCAAGGGCAAGCGGGCGATCATCGTCGATGACGAAGTCGATACGGCGGGCACGCTCGTCGAGATCGTGCGAGCACTGGAGCGTGAAGGTGTGACGGAGATCTACGCCTGTGCCACACACGGGATCCTGAGCGACCCCGCGATCGACCGGATCGCCGCCTCCAGCCTGCGCGAGCTCGTTCTGACCGACTCCGTGCCGCTGCCGGAGCGCAAGCGCATCCCCAAGATCACGACCCTGTCGGTCGCGCCACTCATCGGCGA
>JANONZ010000468.1:0-3252 GCA_031421095.1 Thermomicrobiales bacterium | reverse complement strand
CGTGAAGATCCAGGAAGCTGACGCCAAGTCGCTGCTCGTCGCCCAGGGACTCCCGGTCCCGGAGTGGGCCGTCGCCCACACCGTCTACGAGGCGCGGGCGGCGGCGGGGCGGATCCTCGATAGCGGCGCTGACGCCGTCGTCATCAAGGCTCAGGTACTCGTCGGCGGCCGCGGCAAGGCCGGCGGCGTGAAGCTGGCATCCAGTCTCGACGAAGCCGAGCGGGTCGCCGCCGCCATCCTCGGGATGGACATCAAGGGCATCACGGTCCGCAAGGTGCTCGTGGCTGCCGCCGCCGACATCGCTCGAGAGTTCTACATGTCGGCCGTACTGGACCGAGCGGAGCGGCGGATCCTGCTGATGGGGTCGGCCGAAGGCGGCGTCGAGATCGAGCAGGTCGCGCTGGACCATCCAGAGGCGATCATCCGACGTCATGCCGACCCGATGCTCGGCCTGCTTGATTTCCAGGCCCGCCAGTTCGCGTTCGAGATGGGTCTCGGGGGCCATCTCAAGGCGGCCGTGACGATCGCCAAGGGCCTGGTCCGGACGATGCTCGCCTATGACGCGGACCTCGTCGAGATCAACCCACTCGCCATCGTGCGAGAGAAGGACGCGTCGGGGGCGGTAGTGGAACGGTTGGTCTGCCTGGACGCGAAGGTGACCCTCGACGACTCCGCCCTCCCGCGCCACCGGGAGCTGGAGGCGCTGCGCGATCCCGACGAGGAGGATCCCGCGGACCGCGAGGCACGCGAGGCGGGACTGACGTTCATCAAGCTCGACGGCACCATCGGCTGCATGGTCAACGGTGCGGGGCTCGCGATGACGACCATGGACCTGGTGAAGCGAGCGGGCGGCGAGCCCGCCAACTTCCTCGACATCGGTGGTGGTGCACGGGCCGACAAGGTCGCCGCGGCGATGCGGATCATCCTGGCCGACCCAAAGGTGAATGCCATCCTGGTCAATATCTTCGGCGGCATCACTCGCGGGGACGAGGTGGCCCGCGGGCTCATCGAGGCTCGAGCACAACAGACCCGTGACGTCCCGATGGTCGTACGGATCGTCGGGACGAATTCGGCCGAGGCGGCGGTCCTGCTGGAGGAGGCCCATTTCGCGACGGCCGCCTCGCTCGACGAAGCCGCGGCGAAGGCCGTGGCGGCATCCCGGGGAGCGGCCGCATGAGCATCCTCGTCGGTTCCGGGACGCGGCTCGTCGTCCAGGGCATCACCGGGCGCGAGGGCGAGTTCCACAGTCGCGCGATGGCCGAGTACGGCACTGTCATCGTCGCCGGGGTCACGCCGGGCAAGGGCGGCCAGATGGCCCTCGACGGCGCCGTCCCCGTGTTCGACACCATGGTCGATGCCGTCCGTGAGACCGGCGCCAACACGTCCTGCATCTTCGTCCCGGCCGGCGGCGCGCCGGACGCCGTCCTGGAGGCGGTCGAGGCCGGGATCGCGACGATCTTCTGCATCACCGAAGGGATCCCGGCGCTCGACATGATCCCGGTCGTGGAGGCTGTCCGCCTTGCCGGGGCGCGGCTCATCGGCCCGAACTGCCCGGGCGCCACGTCGCCCGGCTCCGCCAAGGTGGGGATCATCCCGGGTTCCATCCACCGCGAGGGTCGAGTCGGCGTCGTCAGCCGTTCCGGGACCCTGACCTACGAGGCCGTCCAGGCCATGACCGACGCGGGTATCGGCCAGTCGACCTGCGTCGGCATCGGGGGTGACCCGATCATCGGCACGACGTTCCTCGACATCCTCCAGCTGTTCGCCGCGGACGACGCGACCGACGCGGTCGTCCTGATCGGGGAGATCGGCGGGGCGGCCGAGGAGACCGCCGCAGCATGGGCCGCGGAGCACCTGGCGGACATCCCGAAGGTCGCGTTCATCGCCGGCCGGACCGCACCCGAAGGCAAGCGGATGGGCCACGCGGGAGCGATCATCTCGGGCGGCGCAGGGACCGCGGCGTCCAAGGTCGCGGCGCTCGAGGCGGCCGGCTTCCGCGTCGCCGGCTCCCCCACGGAACTGCCGACGCTGCTTCGGGACGCCGGCTACCGGGGATAGGAGGCGCTATGCAGCCCGGGGAACAGGCCGGAGTCGCGTCGTGAGTCGGATGATGGACCTCATCGCCGGCGACGCGCCGGACATCCTGCTCGTGATCAGCCTCGACAACCTGGCGGCCTTCGACGATCGGCGGCGCTTTCCTGCCCACCTCGCGCTGGGCAGTGGGTTGGACCCGACGTGGCTCGACCTGTTCGCCGAGGCCGCGCGGGGCGTGACCGGCGGCGATGGCCCGTGCGACTTCATCGATGCACGGCTTGAGCTCGATGGGCCGGGCGACGCAGACATGCCCACGATCGAGCGGGTCGATCCGGCCTGGATCGGCACCGTGGCCCGCATCGGCGACCACGAACTGGCGGCCATCGCCGGCCTCTGGATCGAGCTCGTCGAGGATGAGCTGGGTGAGCTGCCGGCCGACGAGAAGCCCTGGATCCGGGATCTTGCCGGGCGGCTGGTCGCCTTCTGCCGGGTCGCCGATCGAGCGCCCGACGTCCTGTTCGCCTGGTCGATCTGATGGCGGACGGCGAGGCCCCGCCGCGCCCGCTCGGCAAGGACGAGGCGATGCTCGCCAACCAGGCGCTGTGGGACATCTGGACGGGCATCCATGCATCCGGGGACTTCTACGACCTGGCGGGGTTCCGGGTAGGCGGCGTCCGGATCCAGCCGTATGAGCTCGAGATGATCGGCGACGTGGCGGGTCGGTCGCTGCTCCATCTGCAGTGCCATTTCGGGATCGATACCTTGTCGTTCGCGAGACTCGGCGCTCGGGTGACCGGTGCGGACCTTTCGCCAGCGGCCGTGGAGCTGGCGAGTTCGCTGGCAGTGGACCTTGGCTTCCCCGAGGCGCGCTTCGTCCAGTCCAACGTCTACGAACTGCCGGCCAACCTGGACGGCCGGTTCGACATCGTCTACACATCGCGTGGCGTGCTTGGCTGGCTGCCGGATATCCGCGAGTGGGCGAACGTCGTCGCGCACTTCCTGGCGCCCGGCGGCGTCTTTTTCATCACGGAGATACATCCGGCCGTCCAGGTGTTCGAGGACGAAGGGGTGGCGACTGGCGAGCTTCGCCTCACCTACCCCTACTGGGAACACCGCGACCCGATCTCGTTCGCCGTGACCGGTTCCTACGCAGACCCTGCGGCCGATGTCGGCGAGGGCGTCGTGGGGCACGGGTGGGACCATGGGCTGGGCGAGATC
>JANONZ010000467.1:0-2524 GCA_031421095.1 Thermomicrobiales bacterium | reverse complement strand
CGCCAACCTGCCGATCGTCCGCTTCGTGGTCGCCGTGACGATCGTGCTCCTGATGACCATCCCGACGGCCTTCCTGATCATCTACATGGAGATGAAGATCATCGCCCTCATGAACCTTCGGATCGGCCCGGACCGGGTCGGACCGTACGGCTCGCTGCTGTCGGTGGTCCACGGGCTCAAGGTCCTCATGAAGGAGGACTTCACCCCGACCGGGGTGGACTCGACGGTCTTCACCTGGGCTCCGGTCGTGACCTACCTCGCGAGCGTCATGACGCTGCTGGTCATCCCGTTCGCGCCCGGCTTGTTCGGTCAGGAACTCAACCTCGGCCTGCTCTACTTCTTCGCGATCGGCGGCCTGTCCGTGGTCGGTCTGCTGATGGCCGGCTGGTCCAGCTACAACAAGTACTCATTGCTCGGCGGCCTGCGCGCGGCGGCCCAGGTGGTGAGCTACGAGATCCCGCTCACGCTCTCGGTCGTCGGTCTGATCCTGTTGGCCGGCACGATGAATCTCAACACGATCGTCACGCAACAGGCCGGCTGGTTCACCGACTGGTACGTCTTCCGGCAGCCGCTGGGCGTGCTCATCTTCTTCATCGCGGCGACCGCTGAGGCGGGCCGCACCCCGTTCGACCTGACCGAGGCGGACTCCGAGATCGTGGCGGGCTTCGCGACGGAGTACTCCGGGATGCGCTACGGCTTCTTCTTCTTCGCCGAGTACGTCAACGTGTTCGTCATCTCGGCCTTGACCGTGACCCTCTTCTTCGGCGGCTGGAACGCCCCGTTCCCATGGCCGTGGCCGGTGGATCTGTCGGTCGATCCGGGGTCGCTGGGTATCGCCCTGCTATTGCTCGCCGCGGTGGTCCCACTGATCCTGACGCTGGCCTTCGCCGCACCGATCTGGATCGCGTCGAACCGGATCAAGGGCTGGCAGGCGCTGCTGGGCGGCTTCGTCCTGACCAACATCTTCATCGTCGCCGTCATCGGCGCGTGGGCCTACATCGGGCTTGACTGGGTCGCCGGCCTCGTCTGGTTCATGCTCAAGACATACGTCTTCGTGTTCATCTTCGTATGGATGCGCGGCACGCTGCCCCGCGTCCGGATCGACCAGCTGATGGACTTCGCCTGGAAGTGGCTGCTGCCCGCCTCGCTGCTCAACCTGTTCATCACCGCCGCCGCCATCGTCATCTTCAAGACACTGAGGCCCTCCTGATGAGCGTGGTACCCGGCCTCGGCATCGTCAAGGGGATGGCGCTGACGCTGCACCGCTTCTTCCAGCCCAAGGTCACCATCAAGTATCCCGAGGTCAGGCTGGACGTCACACCCAAGTTCCGCGGCCGGCTGCAGCTGCTCTACGACGAATGGGGCACGCTCAAGTGCGAGACCTGTTTCCAGTGCGCCCAGGCCTGCCCGATCGAATGCATCGACATGGGCGGGATGGACACGCGCGGCCGCTTCCACGTCCACTGGGGGGCGCCGGAGACCTACGGCGAACGGCGCGAGGAATCGGCGTTGCGGCGGTCCGGCCGGCCGGTGCCGGACCCCGCGTTCGTGCCTTTCGGGGCGGTCGACCTGACCAGGATGGACGCCATCCTCGAGAGCTTCGACCATGACCCGGCCCAGATGCTGCCGATCCTGGAGGCGACCCAGGCCGCCTATGGCTACCTGCCGGTGGCCGCTCTCAAGCACATCAGCCAGAAGACCGGTGCCTGGTACGCGATGATCTACGGCACGGCCAGCTTCTACAGCCACCTGCGCTTCGAGCCTGCCGAAGCGATCCACCAGGCGGCCGCAGTGGATGCCCAGCGGCCGTCCGAAGTGAGCTATCTGACCGCCCTCGACGCGGCGCTCGGCCGTGACGCCGGGCAGCCCGGCATGCCGGCGCGGGCCTGACGAGATGGTCGATCTCCTGACGACGCCCGCCGCCTGGCCGGCGATCCTGCTCGGGCGGGCGCAGGCCACCGATCCGACGGATCTGGACGCCGCCGTGCGCGACGGCGCGTTCGACGGGCTGCGTCGAGCGATCCGCGACCTCGGGGCCACCGCGACGATCGCGGAGATCGCCTCGTCCGGGCTGCGTGGCCGCGGCGGCGCGGGATACCCGGCCGCCGAGAAGTGGCGCACGGCCGTCTCCACGGAAGCGGAGCGCCGCTACATCGTGGTCAACGGCTACGGCGCGGACCCGGCCACCCGGACCGACCGCTTCCTGCTGGAGCACGACCCATACGAAGTTATCGAGGGCGCCGCCATCGCGGCCTTTGCGATCGGCGCGCCCGAGGTGATCTTCGCGGTGCGGGCCGAGGCGACCGAGACGATCCAGGTGCTGGAAGCCGCCATCGGCGCCGCCCAGGACGCGGGCTTCATCGGCTTTGACGTGCTGGGCTCCGGCCATGACATCGCGGTCACCGTCCGGCCGGTCCAGGGCGCCTACATGCTCGGTGAGGAAACGGTCCTGCTCAAGGCCCTCGAGGGCAAGCGCGGGCAGCCGGAACAGCGCCCGCCTCATCCGGCGGAGCGCGGCCTGTTC
>JANONZ010000466.1:0-2342 GCA_031421095.1 Thermomicrobiales bacterium | reverse complement strand
CCGGCAGGATCGCCTCGATCTGGGCGATGGCGCCGGCCTCGTCCAGCGGCGCCCCGACCAGCGAGGCGATGACCCCATTCGGGTCGATGAATACCTGGGTCGGCAGGGCATAGCCCTTGTACGCGTGGAAGATCTTCCCGGAGCCATCGAAGCCGATCGTGTAGCCGAGTTCGTACCGGTCTGCGTACGCCTTGACGTCGGCCGGCGACGTCTCCTGGACGCTGATCCCGACGAGGACCAGACCGCGGTCGCGGTAGCGCTCGGCGAGATCGCGCAGGATCGGCACCTCCGACTGGCACGGTGGGCACCAGGTCGTCCAGAAGTTCACCCAGACAGCCTTGCCGCGCAGGTCAGCCAGGCGGATCGGCTTGCCGTCGAGGTCGGTCAACTGGTAGGTCGTGCCATCGGCCAGCGGGACGCTGAACTCGGGTGCCGTCGCGCCCACCTTGAGGCCGACCGGCGGCGGCGACGAGAGGATGAAGGCGGTCGGTCTCGGGTTCACCGTCCCGGGCCCGTTGGCTGTGTTGCCGAGGGGCGTTGTCACGCCCACGAGCACGACGATCGCCCCGACGACGGCCCCGAACGCGGCGAGCAGCTGCCGTCCGCTGAACGGTCCGATGACGCCGTGCCGCTCGCGCTTGTGCGTGAACTCGGGTCGCTCCGTCATTTAGATGGCCGTGTTGAAGTTGAAGTAACGCGGGAAGAGCGCGAGCCAGTCGAACAGCATCGCCACTCCGATGAACGCGACGAGCAGGCCACCGATGAGCGATACGAGCTGTCCGTGGCGCACCAGCGGCGCCATGACCTGCGGCGCTCGTTCGTAGACCGCCGCGATGAGAAGGAACGGAAGGCCGAGGCCGAGGGTGTAGGCGACGAGCAATGCCGTCCCCTGGAGCACCGTGACGGATGTGGCAGCCATGGTCAGGATGCCGCCCAGGATGATGCCGATGCACGGAGTCCAGCCGATGGCGAAGATCGCGCCCAGGCCGAACGAGGCGAACCAACCGCCGCGCGCGCTGACTACGCGTCCACCGAGCCGATCGCCGACGGTCGGGCCGCTGGAGCTGCCGGCCAGCGCAGTCGAGCCGGTCACCGTCGCCAGTGAGGTCGCGGCACCGACGTCCAGTGGGCGCCAGGTGCGCTCGAGCCCCGGGATGCGCAGGATGCCGGCCAGGTTCAGGCCCAGCACGATGAGGATGAAGCCACCGATGGTGCGCAGGGCCGGAAGGTAGTCCACGAGCGGGCCGGCGGCGAACGTCGCGGTGATGCCCAGGATCGTGAAGACGGCTCCGAATCCGGCGACATACGCGAGTGCGTGGCGCATCGCGGTCCAGCGCGACGGTCGTGCGCCCGAGGCGGCCCCGGCGACGGCGATCGCCGTCAACTGACCGAGATACGCGGGCACCAGCGGAAGGACGCATGGCGACAGGAAGCTGATGATGCCCGCCGCGAAGGCGACCAGGATCGTGAGGTCGGTGCCGGTCATCGTCGCGTCAGGCGTCCAGGACGTCGGTCAGGAGTCGGCGCATCTTCGCGACACTGGTGACGAGCTCCAGGCGTCGATCGCCAAGTTCGATGACGGGGATCGTCGTGAAGTAGGCGCGCTGCCAGGCAGGATCCGACTCGATGTCACGCTCGACGAGCGTCGGCGTCGGCCGGCCGGTGCTGGCGCGCTCACTGAGGAGCAACGTGATCGAGATCCGTGCCTCCGCGCAAAGGTGGCAGCCCTGGCGGCCGTACAGGATGAGGTCGGGCAGGGGCGCGTCGTGCATCTCGGTCCGGATTGTAGTCCAGCGCCCCGAAACGCCCAGAGATCTGGGGTGAGGCGCCGGGGTGAAGCGCCGGGGTGACAGCGCCGGGGTGAAGCGCCGGGGTGACAGCGTTCCCTGGGCGACGGCGTTCCCGGGCGCCCGGAGGAACGGGTTCCGCCCCCTTGGCAGAAGTCCCTGCCAAATGCGCATGGAGTGCGCCCAAGGCGGCCTTGCCTCCGTTCAGGCGGCTTCGCGGCGACCGTCTCGAGCGCGCGCACGAGGGATCCGTGTCGTCCGAGTCCGCTCGCACGCCACGATCTGCGCCGAAGGTGCACCAGCTGGACGGATGCCAAGATCACGAACCCGATCCGTCCCGCCCGGCCGCTGCCGATCCGCAGCGCCGCGCACCGAGGGCGTCGATCACTGCTCGATTGGTGGCACGCGGTACGATGGGGTCCGCGCCCCCGTAGCTCAGTGGACAGAGCGAGGCCGTCCTAAGGCCTGCGTCGGCGGTTCGAGTCCGTCCGGGGGCACCATAGGCAACATCGTGTGCCGGGCGAAGGACGGTTGCGTCGGAGGCGTCCATTCGAT
>JANONZ010000465.1:0-9477 GCA_031421095.1 Thermomicrobiales bacterium | reverse complement strand
GCGACCTTGTCGGCCGGGCCGATCTGGTGCTCGTGGACGACGGTGCCGCTGTTGGTCAGCACGAAGCGGATCGTCTCGCCCCTGGCCAGGAGGGTCGTCGCATCCCACGAGCGCAGCATCGTCCGGGGCACCCAGACCATGCTCCTCGACCACTATCTCGAGATCCTCGTTCGTAAGCCCGGAGCGCTGCCCGGTGCGCTCGCGACCCACCAGGCTCGCGAGACCGGCGTGCTCACGGGGGCCCACGAGCGCTTCTGGGCGCGGGCGCGGCGGCGCTTCGGGGATGCCGGCGGGACCCGGGCGCTCATCGAGGTCCTGCTGCTCCACCGGGGCCTGCCCTTCCCGGCCGTCCATGTGGCACTCGAGGCCGTCAACCGCGCGGGGTCGGCGGATCCGGAGTTCGTGGCCATCGAGGCCCGCCGGATCGCCGAGCGGCGAGGACCCACCGGATCGACCGTGCCGGCGGCCTCCCACCTGCGGCGCTTCGACCGCGAGGCGCCCGCCCTCACCGTCTATGACGGCCTGCTCGCGGGAACCACCCGATGAGAGGGCTCACCGACGAGGCCGCCGCGGTCGCGATCGATGTCGCAACGCGCGTCCTGCATCTGCCCACGGTCCGAGCCTCGGCCGACGAGCTCGCCGCAGCGGCGGTCCGGGACAGGATCACCCACCGGGCGTACCTCGCCGAGCTGCTCTCGGCCGAGGTCGACGACCGGGAGGGCCGGCGGCGGGAGCGCCGGATCGCCGAGGCGAGGTTTCCCAGGATGAAGCGCCTGGCCGAGTTCGACCTCGGGGCGACGCCATCGATCGAGCCCGCGGTGCTGGCAGCCCACGCGGCGGTTGCCTGGATCGAGGCGGGCGAACCCGTCGTCCTCCTGGGCGACAGCGGAACCGGCAAGACGCATCTCCTGATCGGTCTCGGGATCGCGGCCGCCCACCGCCGGCCCCGCCAGGCCCTCGGCGGCAAGCGATGCGCGCACGGACTCGTATGGCCGGTGGCGGCACCAGAACGGCCCTGGTCAATGGCTCTGCTTCTCCGACCGAGCGTGGATCCCATGTCCTGCATGGTCCTCCCGCCGAGAACCCACGGGACACCGGCCTTACGAGTCCGTGGATGCATAGGCTGCCGGACGAAGCTGGTCCTTGCGGGCACCTCCTCCGCCGGCCCTCGCCGGCCCTCGCCGGGCCCCCCCGCCGGCCGCCCCGCCCCGCCTGGCCCCGCCAGCCCCGTCGTGTCAGGCGGTCGGTGCCGCCGTCGTGTCTGTGGTCGTGGTCGCGGGTTGCTCGCGAAGCCCGACCCACGAGACGACCGCACCCACGACCAGCAGGGCCGCGCAGATCAGTGAGACGACGTGGAACGCCTCGATGGAGGCATTCGTCGACGCCAGCACGAGATCCGGCAGCGCGCCCTTCGGTGGTCCGTTGAGCGGCTGGAAGGCGGCACGGACCTCCGGTGAGCTCGTGGCCAGGCTCGGTGCGAGCGAGCCGAGCACGTTGTAGAACGTTGCGCTGACGGCGATGAAGATGATCGCCCCCATCAATGGCGAACCGACGCGCGACATGGAGTTGTTGATGGCCGACGCCAAGCCGGAGAACCGGCCGGAGACCGAACCCATCAGCGTGGTCGTCAGCGGCGCCACCACGAGCGAGATGCCGATCCCGAAGATGAGGACGGCGGGCAGGACGTCGATCAGCACATCCACCGGCGGGAAGAGCGTCGATGGTTCCTGGATCGATGCCTTCCAGGGATCCGAGTCGGCAGGCAGACGGGCCCACCAGAGCAACCCGATGGCCATGATCAGCGGACCCACGACCAGGAACCGGCGGGCGCCCAGGCGGCCGGCGACCGTACCGATGCGGGTGGACAGGACGGACAGCAGGATGCCAACCGGCACGCCGACCGCCCCGGCGGCCAAAGCCGTGTAGCCGAGGACGCCCTGGAGGACGAGCGTCTGGTAGAGCGTCGTCACGTAGAACGCGCCGTAGATGAAGAAGGTGGCGAGGTTGATCGTCGCGAAGGCGCGCGACCGGAACAGGCTGAGTGGCACGAGCGGGTCGGGGCGCCTGGCCATGAGGATCGGAAAGGCGACAAGGGCGACTGCCCCGACCACGATGGCGGTCCAGGCCGCGCTGTCCGCCCAGTCCTTGGCCTCGCCCCGGATGAGCCCGAATGAGAGCCCGCCGACTGCCAACGCCGCGACAAGGGCACCCAGCCAGTCGAACCGTCCGGACGCCTCGGGGTCGCGCGACTCCTCGACGTGGCCGAGTGTCGCCCACAGCGCGACGATGAGCAGCGGCACGTTGATCAGGAAGGCGATCCGCCAGCCGATGGTGTCGACCAGGATCCCACCCACGATCGGGCCAAGGACGGTCAGCGCGGATGTCGACGCGGCCCAGATGCCGAACGCGCGGCCCCGCTCCGCACCCTCGAAGGTATGCGTGATCAGTGCGAGCGAGCCGGGAATGAGTAGCGCGCCGGCCGCGCCCTGGAGGAGGCGGAAGACAACGAGCCATTCAAGGGTCGGCGCCAGACCGCACAGCATGGACGTCGTTGCGAAACCGATCAGGCCCAGGGCGTACACCCGCCGTCGGCCATACCGGTCGGACAGAGCGCCGGCCAGGATGAGCAGGGCGGCCAGGACGGCAAGGTAGCCGCTGACCACGTAGTTCTGCCCTTCGAGGACACCGACCAGAGAAGCGGGCAGGTCCTGGCCGATGCGCTTGAGGGCGACGTTGACGATCGTGCCATCGAGGAAGACGGTGCCGGAGCCGATGACCGTGGCAACGAGGGTCCAGCGTTGGCGCGATGTCATGCCAGGACTCCCGTAGGGTGACGGCGCACCGGTCCGGGCGCGCCGCCAGTGTCGCGCGTCGAAGGGGTTCGGGCAAGGAGCGGGATAGACTCTCCGCCATGCCCGGACCTGTGGCGCTCGTCGGCGCCGGTGAATTCCTCCCCGTCATGGCCGAGTTCGATGCGGGCCTGCTTGCATCGACCGGTCGTGCGCGCCCTCGCGTCGCGATCCTGCCGACTGCTTCCTACCCCGACGGCGAAGCGGTCTTCGCGCGCTGGGCGGCGATGGGCGTCTCTCACTTTGGCGCGCTGGGAGCGGAGGTCGAGCCAGTCCTCGTTCGCGATCGGGCGGGGGCGGACGACCCGGCCTCGGCCCAGGCGATCGGCGAGGCGGACCTCGTCTACCTGTCAGGCGGCAAGCCGGCCTACCTGATGGGCGTGCTGGATGGCAGCGCAGTCGGGCGTGCCATCGCTGAGGCGCACGAGCGAGGGGCCGTCCTGGCGGGCTCCTCGGCCGGCGCGATGGTCCTCGCCGGCCACACATTCGACTTCCGCGTTCGCCTGGCTCCCTGGCCGCTGCGCTGGCGGCAAGGCCTGGGGTTCGTCCCAGGCACATTGGTCGTACCGCACTACGACGCCTGGCCGGAGGCGCTGTCCGCTCTTATCGCGCTCCAGGCGCCGCGCGGGTCGGTGGTCCTGGGCATCGACGAGGAGACGGCCGTCGTGGGCCGTGATGGGTCGTGGCAGGTCCACGGCCGGTCTCGCGTGACGGTCTGGCGCGGCCGCCGGCGCGATCGCTACAGGGCGGGCGAGACCTTCCGGATCTGAGGACGAAGCCGCCTGCGTGTCGACGTCACGGCGCGGTCCGCCGATCAGACCGGCTTGACCGTCCGGAAGCAGTCGGAGCAGTAGACCGGGCGGTCCATCCGTGGCTTGAACGGGACCTGCGCCTGGTTGCCGCACGACGAGCAGAGGACGGCGAAATACTCGCGCACGGGGCGGTCATCACCGCGTTCGTAGCCGCGTGGTCCGCCGATGTCGCGGACATCGTAGCCATCGTCGCGGCTGGCGCGGCGACTCGCTCGGCAGTTCGTGCAGCGCTTAGGGTCACTGACGAAGCCCTTCTGCACGTAGTACTCCTGATCGGCGGCAGAATGGATGAATCCCACCCCGCAGTCGACGCAGTCCAGGGTTCGATCAACGTAGGTCATGGTGCTCCTCCGGGGCGCGCTGGTGTTCGAGGTGCGCCTCGCGGGCAGCTGCATCGACGGACGGGAGTGCGCTGTCTGGCGAAGGAAGCCGGGGCCGCGCGACCCAAGGAGTCGATGTGGACCCCTGCATCGGGGCGCACCGGGTTCGTGACCGCGAGGATACAACGGCTGGTCGATTCGAGCTGTTTCGGGCTCGTCCGCCACGCCCGGTGCGAACGCTGGCACCGCTGGCCGGCGCCCCGTGAGCCGTTCCTTGCCGGCCGCTGTGACACTGTACCTGTCACAATGCCGAGCGAGATTGGAATCGGCGAGCGGGGAGTCATGGGGGCGCCTCGCTCGCACCTCTGACCCCCGGACATCGTCGGGACCGTGACCAATGACGGAGGCCAGCCGCACCGGATGCTCAGGCTGATCCACACGGCAGACGTCCACCTGGGCGCGCGCCACGATGACCTCGGAGAGCAGGCGGCCGCCCAGCGTGAGCGCCAGTTTGCGGCGTTCAAGGCCGCGATCGATCTAGCTCTGGCCGAGAAGGTGGATCTCTTCCTCATCGCCGGCGACCTGTTCGATTCGAACGTCCAGCCCCGCCGCTCCGTGGAACGTGTCGCGGCCGAACTCAAGCGCCTGGTCGACGCCCGGATCCGGACCGTCCTCATCCCGGGAACCCACGATGCCTACGACCGGGCGTCCATCTACCGTGCCTACGATCTGGCCGGCCTGGCGGGCAGTGAGCCCGATGACGACATGGTCACACTCATGATCCCTGAGCGCCCGTCGGTTCACCTGGCGGCCTGCGACGTCGTCGTCCACGGCCCGGTCTTCGCCACGAAGCGCGCCCCGCACAGCCCGCTCCAGGGGCTCGACGCCACGGCGGACAGGTCCGCCGCGCACTGGAGCATCGGCCTGGTCCACGGCTCCGTCGCGATCCCTGGAAAGACGGAGCACGACGAGGTCGTGATCACGATGGAAGAGATCGCCGCAACCGGTCTGCACTACCTGGCGCTCGGACACTGGCATTCGGCCCAGACCGGCAAGGCGGGTGGCGTGACCTACGCGTATGCGGGCGCCCCGGAGCCGATCGCGCTCGACCAGGATCGGGCCGGCAAGGTCCTGCTTGTCGAGCTGGATGGCGAAGGCGCCACGCGCACCGTCTCGATCCGCGAATGCCAGGTCGGCCGAACGCGTTTCGAGAAGACCGAACTGGATGCCGGTGCGCTGACCACCCAACCCGCCCTGGTCGAATCGCTGCGCGGCCGGGGCGATCCGGACCTGGTCCTCGATGTCCGCCTGATCGGTGTCAAGCCGGACGAACTGGACTTGAACCTCGACGAGATCGAGACGGCACTCGCGGCCTCCTTCCTCAAGATCCGTGTCCGCGATGTATCCGTGCCCGCCATGACGGAGGGGATGCTGCCCTCGCCGGACACGATCGCCGGGGCCTTCATCCGTGACCTCGAGAGCCGAATCGCCGAGCTGGAGGCCGCCGGCTCCGCGGTCGAGGCCGCCGAGCAGCGCGACGCGCTCCGCCTTGGTCGGCTCCTTCTGGGTGGTCACGAGGTTTCCCTGTGAGGGTCCGCCGGTTGAGCCTCCGGGATTTCCGGCGCTATCGGAGCCTCGATATCGACCTCGCTCCGGGCCTCACCATCATCCGTGGCCCGAACGAGGCGGGCAAGACGACGGTCCAGCGCGCCCTGGAACTCGCCCTGACCCGGCGAGCGACGAGCACCGCCGCGGAGCTCGAGACCCTTCGCCCGTGGGGTGCACCGACCGAGGCTCGCTCCGTCATCACCGTCGAGTTCGAGCAGGACGACGACGATGGCCGCAAGCTGGGCACGCTCGAGAAGACATTCGCGGGCTCGCGCGGGACCGTCCGACTCGACTACGACGGCCAGGCCATCAGCGACCCGACCCTCGCCGACCAGGTCATGGCCGAGCTGACCGGCATCCCGACCGAGGGTTTCTTCCGCTCGACCGCGTCCGTCCACCATTTTGAACTGAGCGACCTGTCGCGTGACGAGGGCGCCCTGCGCGACCGGCTGCAGGCCTCCATCAGCGGAGCGGATCGCGGCACGAGCCGGGCCAGGAAGAAGCTCGAGCGAGCGCTCCACGACCTCAATACCCGTGGCGAGCGCAACCCGGGCCGCCTCAAGACGGCGGAGCAGGCCGTGGCCCAGGCGAAGGCCGCGCTTGACCAGGGTGAGCTGGCCCTTGCCCAGCTGGAGCGCGACCGCGATGCCTTGTCGGTCGCCCGCGACCGTCGCTCGGATGCCGAGGTTGCCCTCGCCGAGCGGCGCAGCCTCCTCGACAAGGCCCGCCAGGCCGAGCGGATCGGCGCGGAACGGCACGCCGCCTCGGAGCGCTACGAGCGCTACCGGCAGGCGGTCGAGGTGGCTGCCGAGATCGACGCGCTTGAGGGCTCCCATCCATCGCCGAGTCCGTTGCCCCTCATCAGGACTGCGGTGGACCGCTTGCGCGCCCTCGACGGTCGGATCCGCGAACTGCAGGCGCTGCTGTCCGGCGAGATCGAGGTCCAGTTCGAGGTCGAGCCGGAACCCACGTGGCAGCCGCTGTCGCGGTGGTCGGTGGCGCTCGTCGTCATCGGTCTGGCCCTGGTCGGCGGCACGCTCGGACTGAAGCTCGCGGGCATCGCCGATCCCGGCATCCTGGTCCAGGCCCTCGGCACCGTGGGCGCCCTCGTCGGGTTCGTCCTGGCTGCCGTCGCGTTCTGGCTGCGACGGAGCGCCACGCTCCAGACCCAGATGCGCGACGTGGAGATCGACCGGCGGCTGCGCGGTCGCTCCGAGATGGAAGCGGAATTGCGCCTCGCCGAGGCGAACGTCCAAGGTCAGCTTGGCGCCTTCGACCTGACCGACCTGACCGCCATGGAGGGACTACTGGCGGCCGAGGCGGCTCACGTCGCCAAGATCGATCGACTGACCGCCCAGCTTGAGGGACTCGTCGGCAAGGAGCCGGCGACCAACCTTGCCAACATCCGCGACACGGCCGCCCTTGAGATCTCCCAGAAGTCGAGTGCGCTCGAGGCGTTGGGGCCGATCGCCAAGGAGCCGCGGGCGCGTGAGCGGCTGGAGGTCGAGGTCCGCGATCAGGAAGGTGCGCTGGAGCGCGCGCGTGACGACGAGGCGAACGCGCGGGCCCGGGTCGAGGCCAACGCGGTCGATGCCGAGCGGGTCGCGGCCCAGGCTGAGCGGCTCGCGGGCTGGCAGGAACAATTGGCGGCCCTGCAGCGCCGACAGCGCGTGTTCGACGTGACGCTGCAGGCCATCCAGCGGGCCGAGGTGGCGACGATGAAGACGGCCACCAGGTATCTCGAGGAACACATGGTGCGTGACCTCGCGACCGTCACCGGCGGCCGCTATCGCCGGGTCCGCGTGGACGACCGCTCACTGGATATCGAGGTCCACGCCCCGGAGAAGGGCGAGTGGGTGCACGTCTCGTCGCTGAGCCAGGGCACCATCGATCTTGTCTACCTCGTGGCGCGCCTCGGATTGGTCCGTCTGGTGACCGGTGATCGCCGCCCGCCCCTCCTCTTCGACGATCCGTTCGTGACCCTCGACGATACCCGTGCGGCCCGTGCACTGGACCTGCTCAAGGCGGTCGCCTCGGACTTCCAGGTCATCTACCTGACGACCTCGCCGCGCTACGACAAGGCCGCCGACGCGGTCGTCGAGTTGACCGGCCCGACCGCCGTCGATGGCGATGAGGCCGACGCTTCGGTCCCAGAGGTGGCGCCCGCCGCAGTGGGCAAGTCAGGGCGTCCCGCCTGAACGACGTCGTCGGTGCCCAGACGGCGACCGTCATCTTCGGCCTCGCCTCCGCACTCACGTGGGGCGCAGCCGACTTCGGTGGCGGCCTGCTGACCCGTCGGACGCCCCTCTTCGGCGTCGTCTTCATCGCCCAGCTGGTCGGGATCGCCATCGCGCTTGTGCTCGCGGTGGTCCGCGGGGAGAGCGCCCCGACGACGGCCGATCTGGCCTGGAGCCTGCTTGGCGGGCTGGCCGGCGGGATCGGGATCACGACGTTGTACCAGGCGTTGGCCGTCAGCCGGATGGGCATCGTCGCGCCGGTCACGGGCGTCATCGCGGCGCTCATCCCGGTCACAGCCGGCATCGTGCTGGAGGGCATCCCGGCGCCGCTGGTCCTGGTCGGTATCGGCCTGGCCGTCGCTGCGGTCATCCTCGTCTCGCGCGTCCGTGACGATCGAGTCGCCCCGTCAGGGCTCGTTCTCGCCCTCGTTGCGGGCGTCTCGCTCGGCACGTTCGGCGTGATCATCGCTCAGCTCAGCGAGGGCCACGCGTTCGGTCCCCTGGCGATCATCCGGGCGACCGAGGCGGTCCTCATCGGCGCGGTCATCGTGATCAGCCGGTCCGCCTGGCGACCGGAGCGACGCCTCGTGCCGGCGATCTCCGTCGTCGGCGTGCTGGACATGGCCGGCCTCGGCGCGTACATCCTGGCGGTCCAGTCGGGTGCGCTGGCTGTGGCCGCGGTCCTGTCGTCGCTTTACCCCGTGACGACGGTCATCCTGGCGGCCATCGTCCTGCGCGAGCGGGTGACCCGAACGCACGCCCTCGGCATCGGGCTCGCCGTCGGGGCCATCTTCTGCATCGCGGCCGGGAGCAGGTAGACTCGGCGGGTCCCACTGACCGGCTTCCAACGGAGACCTCCATGACCGGCACGCCGATCGACACGATCGAAACCGTCTGGCTCGTCGAAGCGACGTACGCCCCCGATGCGGCCGAAGCCCGGGTCCCCTTCCGGGCACGCCACCTGGCCCGGATCGCGGAACTCAAGGAGGCCGGCGTCATCATCGAGGCGGGCGCCTACCTCGACATGTCGGCGTCGGTGATCCTGCTCCGGGCCGCCGACGAGAAGGCCGCACTGGAGATCGCCCGAGGCGACATCTACATGGCCAACGGCGTGTGGGTCGAGGTCCGGGCGCGTCCCTTCGGTCGGGCGGTCAGGACGGGCTCCGTCGGATCCTGACCTCGTCCACGTCGCGTGGGTCGTGCAGCACCACCACCTGGTCGAACCCCTCCGCGCGCAGGCCGCCACCCGGGCCGTCGAGCGACGATCGCAGGCGACCGAGATGGCGGCGCACGACGACCTCGTCGACCACCCGTCCCGATCGTCCCGCGTTCCGTGCCAGGACCACGGCCGGTGGCAGGTCCAGCACGAGCGCCAGACTTGGGACACCGGCCGCCGCGGCCCGGGCAAGCAGTGCGTGGCGAGCCTTGCGCTCCACGTTGGTCGCATCGACGACGGTCAGCAGCCGGTCCCGAAGCCGCCGATCCAGCTCACGATGGAGTCGCCCGAATGCGGCATTCGTGGCGTGCTGGTTCGCCTCGTCGCCGGAGATCAACGCCCGCAGGGCATCCGAGGACAGGATCTCGGATGGCCCGAAGTGACGCGCCGCGAACGTGCTCTTGCCGCTGCCGGCTGCGCCGATCAGGATCACCA
>JANONZ010000464.1:0-1692 GCA_031421095.1 Thermomicrobiales bacterium | reverse complement strand
CTCGATCTCGCGCGAGGAGGGCTGGCTGGTCGTGCGCTTCGGGGCGGGGCTCACGCGGGCGACCGCGATGCGTCTGCTGGTCGGGCCGGCACTGCCGGGTGTCCGGCCGAACGACGTGACCTTCGCGTCGAACCAGGTCCGCATCCGACTACCCAGGGATCCGCTCAAGGGCTGGACCCTGACACGGGCCGTCGTCGCGCGGCTGTCCGTGACGGAGTGACGGCCACCGGGCATCCTTCACCGATGCACGCGCCCTCAACGTCCCATGGCAGCCTGTGGCAAGCCGACCGACGGGCCCTGACCGTCGGACTCATCCTGACCATCACGCTCGTCGCCTTCGAGGCACTGGCGGTCTCGACTGTCATGCCGATCGTCGCGGCGGAACTCGGTGGCTTCGAGCTCTACGGCTGGGTCTTCTCGGCGTTCTTCCTCGGGTCGCTCGTCGGCATCGTCGTGGTCGGCGGCCTCATCGATCGCGGTGGGCTGGCCGTGCCATTCGTGGCGGGTCTTGGCTTGTTCGCGGCGGGGTTGCTGATCGGCGGCTTCGCTCCGTCCATGCCGATCCTCGTTGCAGCCCGCTTGATCCAGGGACTTGGCGCCGGCGCCATCCAGCCGATCGCTTACGTCGCCATCGGACGGACGCTTCCCGAGTCGCTTCGTCCGCAGATGTTCGCCACGCTTTCCACGGCCTGGGTCCTGCCCGGTGTCGTGGGTCCTGCCCTCGCTGGAGTGGTCGGCGAGGCGGTCGGTTGGCGTTACGTCTTCCTGGGCCTCCTGCCGCTCATCGCGCTGTCTGGCGCATTGACCCTGGGCGCCCTGCGCGCGGTCGCCGCTTCACCGAGCGCCGTCGATGGTCCGGCCCGCGCGCGCGCCCGTCGCCTCCCGCTTGCGATCGCGGTCGCCATCGCGGCGGGCATGGTGACTGTCGGTCTCACGACGGGCCAGGTCGCCCCGACCGCGGCCCTCACGGTGGGCGGACTCGTGATCGGCATCTTCGCGCTGCGTCGCCTGACCCCGCCAGGAACGCTCGTGGCTCGCCCCGTCCTGCCCGCTGCGATCCTGCTGCGAGGCGTCCTGACATTCGCCTTCTTTGCCGTCGACGCCTTTGTCTCCCTGACGCTCGTCACGTTGCGCGGCCTGTCCGCCACGGAAGCAGGGATCGCCCTGACTGCCGCGACGGTGACCTGGACCGCTGGCGCTTGGATCCAGGTCCGAGGGTCCAGCCGCTGGCCGACCCACCAGTTCGTCCGTGCCGGTTTCGCATTCACTGTGCTTGGCCTGGCCGGCTTCCTGCTCGTACTGCGGCAGGACATCACCTGGCTCGTCGCCCTGCCGACCTTCGCGCTGGCGGGCCTCGGTATGGGCCTTGCCTATTCACCGCTCGCGCTCATCGTCCTGAGCGAGGCCGCGCCCCAGGACCAGGGCGCCACCATGGGTGCGCTGTCGCTCAGCGATGTCCTCGGCACGGCGCTTGGCACCGGCGTTACCGGCGCGATCGTGGCAGCCAGCGTGCGGGCCACCGGTATGCCCGCCGACGGACTCGCCGTCGCCTTTGGTGTGGCCGTCGCTGTCGGCCTGGGTGGCCTCCTCCTGACCGGTCGCCTGCGCCCGCACCGCGTGGCGGCGCCCGCCAGCGCGCTCTCCCCGGCGATGCCGCCAAGCTAGGCCGCGGCGGGCGGGCCGGGCGCCGTC
>JANONZ010000463.1:0-8333 GCA_031421095.1 Thermomicrobiales bacterium | reverse complement strand
GCCGACGACGCCGCGACGGGCCTCGTGGCCACGATCCATCGGCCGATCCTTGCCGAGCTCGCTCGTCGCGGGACCCCGTTCCGCGGCGCGCTCTACGCGGGACTCATGCTCACCGCAGACGGGCCGGTCCTGCTCGAGTGCAACGCGCGATTCGGCGACCCGGAGACCCAGGCGATCGTGCCACGGCTCGCGGTCGCGCTGGGACCGCTCCTGCTCGCAGCGGCGCGCGGCGACCTGCGCAGCGCCCTGACCGGCCTGCAGCTGCGTGACGGGCACGTGCCGACGCTGCCCGGCGCGACGGTCGCGCTGGTCCTGGCCGCGGCCGGCTACCCGGAGCAGCCACGGAGCGGCGACGCCATCGAGGGGCTTGAAGCGGCCGCCGCGACCGGTGCCCTGGTCTTCCATGCCGGGACGAGGCGCGACGCCGATGGCACCGTACGGACGGCCGGCGGCCGCGTCCTGTCTGTGGTCGGGCGGGGCGCGGACCTCGAGAGTGCCGGCCTGGCGGCCACGGCCGCCGCAGATCGCATCCACGCCGCCGGTTTGCAACGGCGCGGCGACATCGGCCTGGCGCGGGCACAGGCGATGGTCCGATGATCCCGCGCTACACGCTGCCCGAGATGGGTGCCGTCTGGTCCGATACGGCGCGCTTCGAGGCGATGCTCCGGGTGGAACTCGCCGTCGCTCGCGCCCAGGCGGTTCGCGGCCAGGTCCCGCCTGAAGCGCTGGCGGCGCTGGAGAGTCGAGCGCGGGTGGATGTCGCGCGGATCGCCGAGATCGAGAAGACGACCGACCACGACGTCATCGCCTTCGTCAGCCAGGTCGCCGAGACGGTCGGCGCGGAAGGTCGCTACCTGCACCTGGGCCTGACCAGCAGTGACGTTGTCGATACCGGTCTGGCCCTCCAGCTTCGGGCCGCCGGCGGGTGCCTCCTGGGCGATGTCGATCGTCTGCTGGCGGTCCTCATCGCCAGGGCTCGGTCGGAGGCGGCGACCGTGATGATGGGCCGGACCCACTCCGTCCATGCCGAACCGACGACGCTGGGCATGAAGCTCGCCGGCTGGGCGTTCGAGCTGGATCGTGGCCGGACCAGGCTGGCGGTGGCGGTCGATGAGATCGGCACCGGCAAGATCTCGGGTCCCGTGGGGACGTACAGCCACCTCGCTCCGGACCTTGAAACGGAGGTCCTGGCGGCTCTGGGTCTGCACGCCGACCCGGTCAGCACACAGATCGTCCAGCGCGACAGGCACGCGGCATTCCTGACCGCGATCGCGATCCTGGGCGGCTCGCTGGAGCGGTTCGCGACGGAGATCAGGAACCTCCAGCACACGGAGATCGCCGAACTCCAGGAGCCGTTCCGGGCCGGCCAGAAGGGATCGTCGGCGATGCCGCACAAACGCAACCCGATCCTGTCCGAGCGGATCGCCGGGCTGGCTCGACTGTTACGCGGGTATGCCCATACGGGCCTCGAAGACCAGCCGCTCTGGCACGAGCGCGACATCAGCCACAGCAGCGCGGAGCGGGTGATCCTGCCGGACGCGACGATCGTGCTCGACTACATGCTGGTCCGGATGGCCGGCCTCATGGAGGGCCTCCTCGTGCGGCCGGAACGGATGCGCGAGAACATCGCCCGAGGTCTCGGTCTCCATGCATCGTCGCGCGTGCTGGTCGCGTTGGTCGAAGTTGGCGGGATGGCCCGCGAGGAGGCCTACGCGATCGTCCAGCGTGCATCCTTGCGTGCCGCCGATGAGCGCACCTCGTTGCGCGATCTCCTGGCCGTCGATCCGGGGCTCGCCCCGCGCCTGTCGCTCGCCCGGCTGGACGCCTGCTTCGACGACGCGGCCTTCCTGCGTCACGTCCCGGAGGTCATCGCGCGGCTGGATCGTCTGGCGACCACGGCGGGGGCCCGCGATGGCGCTGTCTGACGCGTACGTCCGATCAGGCAAGGTTCGTGACCTGTTCGGGCTCGACGGCGACCGGCTCCTGTTGGTCGCCTCGGACCGGATCAGCGCGTTCGATGTTGTCTTGCCGTCGATCATCCCCGACAAGGGTCTGGTCCTCACGGCGCTGTCGCGCTTCTGGTTCGCCGAGACTCGTGGGATCGTCGCGAACCACCTCCTGGCGACGGACCCGGCGGCCATCCCGGACGGGTTGTTCGTGACCGGATCGCTGGATCCAGCCCCAGGTCCTGGCAGCCCTTCGGCGGCCACCATGGACCGAACCCGACTGCGCGGTCGGATGATGCTCTGCCGGCGCACCGAGGTCCTGCCCGTCGAGGTCATCGTGCGCGGCTACCTGGCGGGGACGGGCTGGAAGGACTATCAGGCGACCGGCGCCGTGTGCGGGGTACCGCTTCCGGCCGGCCTGATCGAGAGCGAGCGTCTGGCGGAGCCGATCCTGGCGCCGTCGACGAAGGCGGAGGCCGGTCGACACGACACGAATATCGACTTCGACACCATGGCGACGCTGGTCGGGGGCGACCTCGCCGAGCGGATCCGTGACAGCGCGCTTCGGCTGTTCGGCTACGCGTCGGCGATCAGCACCCGGGCCGGGATCATCCTGGCCGACACGAAGTTCGAGTTCGGTGTCGATGCGACGGGCGAACTCCTCCTCATCGACGAGGCACTGACGCCCGACTCCTCGCGGTTCTGGGAAGCGGCATCGTACGAACCCGGACGGGCACAGGCCAGCTTCGACAAGCAGTTCGTGCGCGACTGGCTGGAGACCCAGCGGTGGGACAAGACCGATCCCGGCCCGCCGCTCCCCGAGGACGTCATCGCCGGGACTCGGGCTCGCTACATCGAGGCCTACGAGCGGATCGCCGGTGCCAGCTTCGAGCGCTACCTCCAGGAGGACGTCATCGCGTCATGACCAGCTTTCGCTACGCCGTCAACGTCACGCCCAAGCCCGGGATCCTGGATCCGCAGGGGCGCGCCGTCGAAGGCAGCCTGGCTCACCTCGGCATCGAGGGCGTGAGCGGCGTGCGCATCGGTCGCCGCGCTGAGCTGACCGTCGACGCGTCGGACGAGACGACCGCCCTCACCATCGTGCAGCGCCTCGCGTCGGAGCTGCTGTCGAACCCTCTCATCGAGGCGTATGCCGTGGAGGTGATCGGGGCGACCTCGTCGACCAGGACCTCGTCGGCCGTGACGGACGCGGCAGGGGAGGGCTGACCGGATGCGCGTGCGGATCGGCGTCGTGGTCTTCCCGGGCAGTAACTGCGACCGAGACACGGTCCACGCGCTGGACCTCGCCGGCGCCGAGCCCGTCGTCCTGTGGCACGAACAGGCGACGCTGGAGGGCGTCGCCGCGGTGGTCCTGCCGGGCGGGTTCGCCTACGGCGATTACGTCCGGGCCGGCGTCATCGCGCGGTTCAGCCCGGTCATGCGTGCCGTGGCCGAGTTCGCGGCCGGCGGCGGCCTCGTGCTCGGGATCTGCAACGGCTTCCAGGTCCTGGCCGAGGCCCACCTCGTGCCGGGCGCCCTGCTGCGTAACGTGTCGCTCCGATTCGTCGGCCAGGAGGTGGCGATCGCGGCGGAGCGGCTGGATACGCCGTTCACCCATGCCCTGGACGCCCGCCGTCCACTGCGGATGCCGGTCGCCCACGGTGAGGGCCGCTATTACGCGGACGAGACGACGCTCGACGCGCTACAGCGCGACGGGCAGGTCCTCTTCCGATACGTCGACGGAGCCGGCACCCCCGCCGGCCCGGGAGATCCGGCGAACCCCAACGGCTCGTTGCGTGCGATCGCCGGAGTGATGAACGCGGCCGGCAATGTGGCCGGCCTGATGCCCCACCCGGAGCGTGCGGCGGAAGGGATCCTCGGCTCGGACGACGGTCTCGGGATCGTGCGGTCCCTGGTCGAGAGCGCCCGACGGGCGGCCGACAGCCAGAGCCCACTCGTCATGGCCGCCCGATGACCGTGGCGGAGCGCGCCGCGGAGCCGCTCCACCGCCGGCTGGGCGTGACCGATGAGGAACTGACCGCCATCTGCGACCGGCTGGGCGGCCGGACCCCGAACGACCTCGAGCTCGCCATGTTCAGCGTCATGTGGAGCGAGCATTGCTCGTACAAGAGCTCGAAGACGCTCCTGCGCACGCTGCCGACGGCGGGCGAGGGTGTGGTCGCCGGCCCGGGTGAGAACGCGGGGGTGATCTCGATCGGCGGCGGGCTGGCGGTCGCGTTCAAGATCGAATCGCACAACCACCCGTCCGCCGTGGAGCCGTACCAGGGCGCCGCGACCGGCGTCGGCGGCATCCTGCGTGACATCTTCACGATGGGTGCACGGCCGATCGCCATCCTGGACGCGCTTCGGTTCGGCGACCCGGCTGATGCGCGGACGCGCCACCTTGTCGATGGCGTGGTGCGCGGTGTCGGCGGCTACGGCAACTGTGTCGGCGTCCCGACGGTGGGCGGCGAGCTGGTCTTCGACCCAAGCTACCAGGGCAACCCACTGGTGAATGTCATGGCCATCGGGCTGCTGGAGGAACGGCGTCTGACACTCGCCACGGCCGGCAAGCCCGGCGATCTCGTTGTCCTGTATGGCTCCGCGACCGGACGCGACGGGATCGGCGGCGCGTCCGTCCTGGCCAGCGCCACGTTCACCCATGACGACCCATCCAGGCGGCCGTCCGTCCAGGTGGGCGACCCGTTCGCGGAGAAGCTGCTCATCGAGGCCACCCTTGAGCTCATCGAACGCGGCCTCGTCGTGGGCCTCCAGGACCTGGGCGCCGGCGGCATCACGTGTGCCACTTCGGAGACCGCGGATCGAGCCGGCGCGGGGATGCTGGTCGACCTCGACGCGATCCCGCGCCGCGAGCCGGGTCTTGAGCCGTTCGAGGTCATGATCTCCGAATCGCAGGAGCGGATGTGTGCGGCCGTGGACCCCGGACAGTGGCCCGCGGTCCAGGAGGTCTGCGAGCGCTGGGGCCTGCCCGTGGCGATCATCGGTCGCGTGACGGCCGACGGCGACATCGCCATCGTCGAGGGCGGACTGGACGTGGACGGTCGGCCACGGTCGGGAGCCCGTGAACTCGCGCGGGTCCCGGCCCGAGCGCTGACGAGCGACGCGATCGTCCACGACCGCGTCGCCTCGGCGCCCACCCATCGACGCGGCGCTCCGGCGCCCGGGGCGCCCGCTTCCGCATCCGATCAGCTGCCGGAGCGCGGGATCGATCCCGGAGCCGTGCTCCTGGGTCTCCTCGGCTCTGCCGCCCTCGCATCCCGCCACGCGGTCTTCCAGCAGTACGACTCGACGGTCGGCGCAGACACGGTCGCCGGGCCGGGTCGTGGTGCCGCGGTCCTGCGCGTCAAGGGCACGACCAAGGCCCTCGTCGCCTCGACCGATGGCGACCACGCCGTCGGGATGTCGGACCCATGGCTGGGCGCCGCCTTGGCCGTGGCCGAGGCGACCCGGAACGTTTCGATCACCGGCGCCCGGCCACTGGGCGTGACGAACTGTCTCAACTACGGCGACCCGACCCGGCCGGAGGCGTTCTGGCAGCTGAGTGAGGGCGTCCGCGGCCTGGCCGACGCCTGCCGGGCACTGGGGATCCCGGTCACCGGTGGCAATGTCTCGCTCTACAACGAGTCGCCGGCCGGGGCGATCGCCCCCACGCCGGTGATCGGGGTCGTCGGCCTGCTCGAAGACATCGCGACCCTCGTCGGGCCGGCCTTCATGGCCGGCGACGACCAGGTCGTGCTGGTCGGTGACGCACAGCCCGGTCTTGCTGGGTCCGCGTACGCCGCCCTCGCCGGTGCCGCTCCCGAGGACGACCCACCGCCGCTGGACCTCGGGCGCGAGGCGGCCCTCCAGGCCTTCATCCGGGAGGCCATCGCACGGGGACTGGTGGCGTCTGCCCAGGACATCTCCGGCGGAGGTCTGGCGGTGGCGCTGGCCGAGTGCGCGATGTGGGGCGAACTGGGGACGAGGGTCCGCGTGCCGGCGGCCCATTCGCCGGCCGTCGATCTGTTCGGCGAGAGCCCGTCCCGGCTGGTCGTCAGCTGCCGGCCGCGCCACGCAGCCGCACTCACCCTCCTGGCTCGTCAGCACGGACTGCCGGTCGAGGCGATCGGCACAGTCGGGGGCGATCGACTCGTGGTCGAACTGACCGGTGCCGGGGCCATCGGGGCGGGTGAGGAGCGCAGCCGCCGGGTCGCCGACGCCCTCGACGTCTCACTCGGGGACCTGCGGCACGCCTGGGATCACGGCCTGGCCCGGGCCCTCGGCTGGGAGGGCTGAGCGATGTGCGGCGTGTTCGGCGTGGTCCTCCCCGGCGGCGAACCGACCGACGCCGCCTCCGTCGCGGCACTCGGGCTCTTCGCGCTCCAGCATCGCGGCCAGGAGTCGGCCGGACTGGCGGTCAGCGACGGCGAGCAGCTGATGCTCTACAAGGACCTCGGGATGATCAGCACCGTGCTCGACGAGCGCCGCCTGCCGAGCCTGCGCGGCCAGCTCGCGATCGCCCACTGCCGCTACTCGACGACCGGCTCCACCGTCTGGGAGAACGCCCAGCCGACCTATCGCCTGGGGCCGCGCCGGGCGCTGGCCATCGGCCACAACGGCAACCTCATCAACACACGAGACCTGCTCGGGCTGCTCCAAGGCGGACGGTCGCGCCTGCCGGCCTCGACCGACACGGAACTGCTCACCGCGCTGCTGGCGGATGAACCGGCGGCCGACACGGTCGAGGCGCTGCAGCGCGTCCTGCCGCGGGTGCGCGGCGCCTACAGCCTGGTGATCCTCGATGAGCGTCGCGTGATCGGCGTGCGCGATCCGTTCGGCTTCCGGCCGCTCGTGCTGGGCCGATTGCCCAAGGCGGCGACCGGTGCCCATGACGACGGCCTGTGGCACGAGGACGACGCTTCGTCAGGCTGGTGCCTGTCGTCCGAGACGGCCGCCCTGGATATGGTCGGCGCGGAGTACGTGCGCGATGTGCAGCCGGGCGAGATGGTCATCCTCGAACCCGGCCAGCCGCCACGCTCGGTCCGATTCGCGGAGGCCACGCCGGCGTTGTGCGTCTTCGAGCTCATCTACTTCGCTCGTCCGGACTCGTACATGGAAGGCCGCAACCTGTACGAAGCACGGCGCAAGATGGGGATCCAGCTGGCCATGGAGCATCCGGTGGATGCGGACCTGGTCATGCCGGTGCCGGACACCGGCGCACCCGCCGCGGCCGGCTTCGCCGAGGGATCCGGACTGCCGTATCGCGAGGGGATGTATCGCAACCGATATGCCGGGCGGACGTTCATCCAGCCGTCGGCCGGCCTGCGCCATCGCGGGGTGACGATCAAGCTCAACCCGCTCCGCGAGGTCGTCAACGGCAAGCGGCTGATCGTCGTCGACGACTCCATCGTTCGCGGGACCACGACGAAGCGGATCGTCGAGCTGCTGCGCCGGGCCGGTGCCACCGAGGTCCACGTCCGGATCAGCGCCCCGCCCATCTATCACCCGTGCTTCTACGGTATCGACACCCAGGTCGCGACAGAGCTCATCGCGTCGACCCACACAGAACCGCAGATCCGCGAGTTCATCGATGCGGATTCGCTCGGCTACCTCTCCATCCGTGGCGTGCTCGCCGCCCTTGAGCTGCCATACGAGCGGTTCTGCTTCGCGTGCTTTGACGGTCACTATCCGGACCCGGTCCCGTACGACGTCGCGAGCCGCAAGTTCATCCTGGAAGAGCCGGTGAACGTTGGCTGACTCGCGCGCCGCGTACCGGCGGTCAGGCGTTGATGTCACGGCCGGCGAGCGTGCCGTGGAGCTGATGCGCGCGCACGTCGAATCGACCCGGCGACCGGAGGTCATCGGCGGACTCGGCGGCTTCGGTGGCGCCTTTGCCATCCCGGCCGGGTACCGCGAGCCGGTACTGATCGCCTCGACTGACGGCGTCGGCACAAAGACCGCCATCGCTGGGTCGGTCGGCCGGTTCGACACGATCGGCATCGACCTCGTCGCGATGTGCGCGGACGACGTCGTGTGCACCGGCGCGGAGCCGCTGGCCTTCCTGGATTATGTGGCCGTCGGTCAGCTCGATCCGAACCAGATCGCCGAACTGGTCGCGGGCGTCGCGGCCGGTTGCCGCGCGGCGGGCTGCGCCCTCGTCGGAGGGGAGACGGCGGAGCATCCGGGACTGATCGGCGCAGACGCGTTCGACCTCGCCGGGACGGCCATCGGGGTGGTGGAGCGTTCGCGGATCATCGATGGGTCCCACGTCCAGCCGGGTGACGCGATCCTGGGACTGGCTGCATCCGGGCTGCACGCCAATGGCTATTCACTCGTGCGGTCGTTGCTGGCCGAGTGGGACCTGGGCATGTCCGAGCCGTACCAGGC
>JANONZ010000462.1:0-1863 GCA_031421095.1 Thermomicrobiales bacterium | reverse complement strand
AAGTCGAGACGGTACGGGTCGCCCGGCCCGCCGACCGGACTGGCATCCGTGAACCACTCCGCGACGCGCGTCGGGTCGGTCAGCGCCGCCCAGGCCTTCGGCGGCGTGGCCGACGTCTCGAGCTCGAGGACGATCGGGGGGAGCGGGTCGGTCATGACGGTCGCCTCGCAGACAGGGGATCAGTAGCTTGCACACGCCTGGTCCGTCGCGGCGTTGCCCCCATGCTACGCCTCGGGCGTTCCGTGGGGAACGTCGAGCGATGCCCCTCGCAGTCCGTAGATGATGGCCTCGTCCAGCGTCATCGCCGCGCCCTCCGCGCCGTACATGGCGATGTCCGCCTCCGACATATGGGTGCCCACGCTCGGTCTGTCACCGTGTCCGAAACTGTCCTCCACGTAGCGAGCCAGCTCCGCCCCAGTCTCCACGGTCAGGTGCCGAGCCGCCCCTCGGAGTCGCGCTGCGCGCACGAGATCGCCCTCGGCGACCGCCAGCGTCGACAGGTCGTCGAGGGTCAGCGTCAGCCCGGCGGCGTCGCCGGCCGCGTGGAAGTGACGGACCGCGTGTTCGATGTGGCCCCGGGCCTCTTCGGTCTCGCCGTTGCGCAATAACGCTATGCCGAGCGAGTGGAGCGCCCACGCCTCCATCGTCGTGTCGTCGCTGGCGCGGAACATCTCGAGGGCCGCCCGGATGTCGCTCACGCCGTGGCCTGGGTGGCTCCGGAAGTAGTGGTAGCTCCCGCGAGCCCACAGCGCGTTGCCCTCGCCGTGGGAGTCGCCGAGTGCGTGGAATCGCAGGCGCGCCTCCTCGACATAGCGGAGACCGATCGCACTCCGGTCCGTATCGCCGATCGCGGATTCGGGTTGGTTCGGCACCGCGTAGCCGAAGGAGGCGTTGTAGTAGGCATTGGCGATCTCCGCCTCGTCGCCGATCTCCAGCCACAGCGCGAGGGCCTCCTCGTAGCGGCGCGACATCTCGACAAGATCACCCTGCCACCAGCACGCGCCACCGACCGCCTCGACGAGCTTCGCCCGCAATCGCGGGTCGTCGTGGGACCAGGGTTCGGCCGCCATCGCCTCCAGCCGCCGGCGTGCCTCGGACAGGTATCCGAACTTCTGCCAGAAGCGCCACATGGAGTAGCCGAGCCGGATCGCGATCGCCGGATCGGGGGCGGCGACCGCCCGATCCAACACTGCCCGGATGTTTTCGTGCTCCAGGTCCAGGTGGTCGAGCCAGCGGCGTTGGTCGACGCCGGACAGCTCTGCCGCGGCGCGGTCCGCCAGTGCGCTGAACCAGTCGCGATGCCGTCCCCGGATGAGGTCCACCTCGCCGCGGGCTTCGAGCTGCTCGGCGGCATAGGCGCGGATCGTGTCGAGAAGTCGGAAGCGCGGCTCGCCGTCGGGCATCTCCTCGACCTTCGCGAGGCTCTGGTCCACGAGCGAGGTCAGCCCGTCGAGGACGTCGCCGCCGAGATCGGAGGCGGGCCCGCAGACGGCTTCCGCCGCATCGAGGCTGCAGCCGCCCGCGAATACCGAAAGCCGATCCAGCAGCCGCTTGCCCCCCTCGTCGAGCAGGTCGTAGCTCCAGGCGATCGCGCCGCGCAGCGTCTGCTGGCGGGCTGGAAGGTCGCGCGACCCGGCCGCCAGGAGGTCGAGTTGATGGTCGAGTCGAACGAGGATGGCATCCGGTGAAAGCAGCTTGATCCGGGCGGCCGCCAGCTCGATGGCCAGGGGCATGCCGTGGAGCCGTGCGCTGATCGCCGCGACCGCGGGCGCGTTCTCGTTGGTCACGGCGAAGCCAGGCTTCACGGCGACCGCCCGCTGTATGAAGAGCCGGACGGCGGCGTACTGACCGAGCGCGACAAGA
>JANONZ010000461.1:0-1860 GCA_031421095.1 Thermomicrobiales bacterium | reverse complement strand
AAGTCGAGACGGTACGGGTCGCCCGGCCCGCCGACCGGACTGGCATCCGTGAACCACTCCGCGACGCGCGTCGGGTCGGTCAGCGCCGCCCAGGCCTTCGGCGGCGTGGCCGACGTCTCGAGCTCGAGGACGATCGGGGGGTGGTCGGTCATGACGGTCGCCTCGCAGACAGGGGATCAGTAGCTTGCACACGCCTGGTCCGTCGCGGCGTTGCCCCCATCCTACGCCTCGGGCGGCCCGTGAGGGACGTCGATCGATGCCTCCCGCAGTCCGTAGATGACGGCCTCGTCCAGCGTCATCGCCGCGCCCTCCGCGCCGTACATGGCGATGTCCGCCTCCGACATATGGGCGCCCACGCTCGCTCTGTCACCGTGTCCGAAATTCTCCTCCACGTAGCGAGCCAGCTCCGCCCCGGTCTCCACGGTCAGGTGCCGAGCCGCCCCTCGGATTCGCACTGCGCGCACGAGATCGCCGTCGGCGACCGCGAGCGTCGCCAGGTCGTCCAAGGTCATCGTCAGCCCGGCTGCGTCGCCGGCCGCGTGGAAGTGACGGACCGCGTGTTCGATGTGGCCTCGGGCCTCTTCGGTCTCGCCGTTGCGCAACAACCCGATGCCGAGCATGTGCAGTGCCCACGCCTCCATCGTCGTGTCGTTGCTGGCGCGGAACATCTCGAGGGACGCCCGGAATTCGTTGACGCCGTGACCTGGGTGGCCCCGGAAGTAGTGGTAGTTCCCGACAGCCCACAGCGCGTTGCCCTCGCCGTGGGAGTCGCCGAGTGCGTGGAATCGCAGGCGTGCCTCCTCGATATAGCGGAGACCGACCGCATCGTGGTCCGTATCGCCGATCGCAGAGTCGGGTAGGCGCGGCACCATGAGGCCGAAGGAGGCGTTGTAGTAGGCGTTGGCGATCTCCGCCTCGTCGCCGATCTCCAGCCACAGCGCGAGGGCCTCTTCGTAGTGGCGCGACATCGCGGCCGCATCGCCCTGCCACCAGCACGTGCCACCGACCGCCTCGACGAGCTTCGCCCGCAACCGCGGGTCGTCGTGCGACCAGGACTCGGCCGCCATCGCCTCCAGGCGCCGGCGTGCCTCGGACAGGTATCCGTGCTTCTGCCAGAAGCGCCACATGGAGAAGCCGAGCCGGATCGCGATCGCCGCATCCTGGGCGGCGACCGCCCGATCCAGGACGGCCCGGATGTTGTCGTGCTCCAGATCCAGGTGGTCGAGCCAGCGGCGCTGGTCGACGCCGGACAGCTCCGCCGCGGCGCGCTCCGCCAGAGCGGTGAACCAATCGCGATGCCGTCCCCGGATGAGGTCCACCTCGCCACGGGCTTCGAGCTGCTCGGCGGCGTAGGCGCGGATCGTGTCGAGAAGACGGAAGCGCGGCTCGCCGTCGGGCATCTCCTCGACCTTCGCGAGGCTCTGGTCCACGAGCGAGGTCAGCCCGTCGAGGACATCGCCGCCGAGATCGGAGGCGGGCCCGCAGACGGCTTCCGCCGCATCGAGGCCGCAGCCGCCCGCGAATACCGAAAGCCGATCCAGCAGCCGCTTGCCCCCCTCGTCGAGCAGGTCGTAGCTCCAGGCGATCGCGCCGCGCAGCGTCTGCTGGCGCGCTGGAAGGTCGCGCGACCCCGCTGCCAGCAGGTCGAGTTGATGGTCGAGTCGAACGAGGATGGCATCCGGTGAAAGCAGCTTGATCCGGGCGGCCGCCAGCTCGATAGCCAGGGGCATGCCGTGGAGCCGTGCGCTGATCGCCGCGACCGCGGGCGCGTTCTCGTTGGTCACGGCGAAGCCAGGCTTCACGGCGACCGCCCGCTGTATGAAGAGCCGGACGGCGGCGTACTGACCGAGCGCGACAAGA
>JANONZ010000460.1:0-1879 GCA_031421095.1 Thermomicrobiales bacterium | reverse complement strand
CGAGTCATGGATTCGGGCGATCTCGAGCGCGAGAAGGGCATCACGATCCTTGCCAAGCAGACCACGGTGGACCATGCCGGCGTGCGGCTGAACATCGTCGACACACCCGGCCACGCTGACTTCGGCGGCGAGGTGGAGCGGTCGCTGCTGATGGTCGATTCGGTGCTGCTGCTGGTCGATGCCGCGGAGGGCCCACTGCCCCAGACCCGCTATGTCCTGCAGAAGGCGATGGCCCGACACCTGCCGGTCATCGTGGCGCTCAACAAGATCGATCGCAGCGACGCCCGCCCGGCCGAGGTCCTCGACATGGTCTATGAGTTGTTCATGGACCTTGGTGCCGACGAGCACCAGATCGAGTTTCAGATCGTCTACACGAACGCCAAGCTTGGGACCGCGACCCGCGACCTGGCCCAGCCGGGCACGGATCTGCGACCGCTGCTGGACCTCCTCGTCGAGGTGACCCCGCCGGTCAGGTATACGCCTGGCCACCCGCTCCAGCTGCTCGTCACGAACCTGTCGGCCAACGAATACGTCGGGCGGATGGCCGTCGGACGGATCTGGAACGGCACGATCCGGATCGGCCAGAAGATCACCGTCGTGCGCGAAGAGCCGGACGATACGGCCGGTTCGATCGAGCCCGGCCGTACGGTCACCCTGACCGGCACGGTCACGAGCCTGCAGACGGCCCACGGCATCGAGCGGGTCGACACGGCCGAAGCGGGCCCGGGCGACATCGTCAGCGTGGCGGGTCTGCCCGAAGTGACGATCGGCGACACGTTGACGGATCCGGCGGATCCGCGGCCGTTGCCCCGCCTCGACGTGGACGCACCCACGCTGCGCATGACGTTCGGTGTCAACACCTCGCCGCTGGCCGGGCGTGAAGGCAAATACGTCACGAGCCGCCAGATCAAGGCCCGCCTCGAGAAGGAGGTCCTCGGTAACGTCTCCATCGAGGTGCGCCCCGCGGAGTCGAGCGAGTCGTTCGAGGTGCGCGGCCGCGGCGAGCTCCAGCTGGCCGTCCTCATCGAGCAGATGCGCCGCGAAGGTTTCGAGCTCACCGCATCGCGACCGGAGGTGCTCCTGCGCCAGGTCGGCGGCGAGATCCACGAGCCGTATGAACGGATCACCATCGATATCCCGCCCGAGTACATCGGCGAGATCCAGACGGCGCTGGCCGGCCGCAAGGGCCGCCTGGAGCAGATATCGACCGACACCGACGGTCGGGTGCGGCTCGAGTACGTGCTGCCCGTCCGAGGCCTGATCGGGTACCGCGGCCAGCTCCTGACGGACACCCGCGGCACGGCGCTGCTGCACCAGATCGGTGAGGGCTACGGACCGTGGGCCGGCGAGGTCACCCATCGCACGAACGGGGTCATCGTCTCGGACCGCGCCGGATCGTCCAACGCCTATGGCCTGTTCAACCTGGAGCAGCGCGCCGAGCTGTTCATCGGCGCCGGGGTGGAGGTCTACGAGGGGATGATCGTCGGTGAGAACAGCCGATCGGGCGACATGGACGTCAATGCGACAAAGGAGAAGAAACTCTCCAACATCCGGACGCACTCGCACGACGAGTCGTTGCGGTTGACGCCGGCGCGCCCGCTGACCCTGGAGAGCGCACTCGAGTTCATCGCCGGCGATGAACTGGTCGAGGTGACCCCGCAGTCGATCCGTCTGCGCAAGCGTGCCCTCTCCCAGCACGACCGACGTCGCGAGACGGGTCGCACCGACGACCTTCGCCGGTCGGCCGAGCGCGAGGCGACGCCAACCGGCTGATCCGGGCAGGCACCGGGGATCCAGCCGGTCAACGGGCCAGGACCAGAGGCGGGCGTACAATCGCGCCCATGCCGATCTACCTTGATCACGCGGCCACGACCCCGCT
>JANONZ010000459.1:0-6944 GCA_031421095.1 Thermomicrobiales bacterium | reverse complement strand
GCGCGGTTCGTGTCCTGGTACTCGTCGACGTGCAGGTAGCGCCAGCGTTCCTGATACTTGGCGAGTACGTCAGGCGCTTCATGAAAGAGGCGGACGGCCTCCAGCAGGAGGTCGTCGAAGTCGAGCGCGTTGGCCTTGCGTAGGCGTTCCTGGTAGCGGGTCGCCAGTCGCGCGATCGTCCGCTCGCGGTGGTTGGCCGCGTGATCGGCGAGGAACCCCGGGTCCAGCATCTCGTTCTTCGCGCGGCTGATCGCGCTCAGGACGACGCTGGGGCGAAACTCGCCGGTCAGCGGCATGTCCTCCTCGCGCAGGATCTGCTTCATCAGCGATTGCTGGTCGTCCGTGTCGTAGATGACGAAGTGGCGACCGATCCCGATCGCCTCTCCATCGGCGCGCAGGACGCGCGCGCACAGGGCGTGGAACGTCCCGGCCATGACTTCCCGACCGTCTTCGCCGACCAGGCTGATGATCCGCTCGCGGAGTTCCGCGGCCGCCCGATTGGTGAACGTGACCGCCAGGATGCGCCACGGGGCGACGTCCTTGACGCTGACCAGATAGGCGATCCGGTGCGCCAGCACCCGGGTCTTGCCGGATCCCGCCCCGGCAAGGATCAGGAGCGGACCATCCGTGGTCGTGACGGCTCGGGCCTGCTCCGGATTCAGGGCGCGGACGATCTCGTCGGCTCTCGCTGCAACCTTCGCGGCGCGTGCGGCCGGATCGAGCGGCGGCAGCACGACGGCCGGATCCTCACCACCGACCGGCGCGTCGCGCAGCCAGGCCGGCTCTTCGAGCATCACCTCGGGCGCATCGGACAACTCGATGAAGGCGGTGCCGATGGCGGACATGGCGGCCGCGGCGGCATCGTCGAGCCTAGGGTCGTCGGGCGGCCGGCGGCGGGTGGGACTCACCCATCCATTGTAGGTGGGGCGGCTCACCCGGCTCACCGGGCCCGGCCTAGGACGTCGGCTTGACCTGGTCCGCAGGTGGTGCGCCGATCGAGACGGGAACATCCCACTTGGAGAAGGTCAGGTCCAGCTTCACCTTCGTCGAGTCGGCCATCGTCACGGTGATCGTGATCCCGGCCAGGTGGTACGGAAGCGACTGCTCCACCCGCATCGTGATCGAGACCCCCGCACCGGAGAGGTCGATCGGCAGGTCGCTCGCGGCGGGCCCGACGATGGCTTCGAGCTCCGACGAGTTGAGGTCCGCGGTCACGGAGTAGCAGGTGCCGGAGCCGCACGCGACGTCGCTGCCCTTGACCGGATCAACGCCCGGCTGGAGCAGGAGGTCGCCGATGGCGGTGACGAACCCGCCGGTGTCCGTCGGGTCGATCGGCAGGGTGCTGCCGACATCGATGGGCTGGTATTGGACGCCCGTGAGCGTGGTCTTGAGATAGCCCTTGCGATCGACTTCGATGAGTTCGCCCGCGAGGTTCAGGAGACCCGGCGCGGCGAACGTCGCCCGGAGCGAGCCAGCGGCCATGTCCAGGTCGGCCGAGATCGTCGTGCCGGTCAGGTCCACCGGAGTTGCGGCGCCCCCGGCGAACGGCAGCGCGATCGTCGCCTTCCCGTCGATCGTGCCGTCGATGCGCACGCTCCTGGCACCCTTGGTCGAGGTGAGGGCCGCCGTGATGATGGCGGTCGGGTCGGTCAAGGTCGGGCCGGGGGTGCTCCCGCCACAGGCCGAGACCAGCACGGCGAGGCCGACGATGGTGGCGACGATGGTGGAGTGGCGAAGAGTCATGGGATACCCCGGTGAAGCGACGATCGGCCGGTGCAGCCTCGGCTGGCCGGTCGATGGTAGCCGTGGTCGGGACGCATCGCACTGGCCACTACGTTCCCGGGCCGGCCACGATCCGGTTACGGCCGACCGAACCGGTGCTGAAAGCACGAGGCATGAGCACCCTGCCCCGCGCGATTCCGCTGGCAGCATCGTTTGCGGCATGAGTGGGCGACCAACGGCCAGCCAGCCGGACCTTCGCGTGCGAGATTCGCCTGATCGCGGTCGAGTCGAGCGTGGATGGACCATCATCGGCGCGACGCGAGCCTGGACCCGGCTTGGAACCGCCACCCGCTGGCCGTGTCGGAGGGCCTGACCCGGTGACTTGTGCGTGATGTGCTGCTGACAGCGGAATCGACCACACGAAGGCCGTACCCCGGTGGCCGCCAGGTGACGTTCGAGGCGCTCGATCGGCGCTGAGGCTCAGCGTCGCCGATCAGCCAGGTGGAGGCGTGATCGACGGCGCCCAGAGCGGGACAGGCGGAGGCGGCACTACCGGCTCCACCTGGACCTCGATTCCGCCGATCCAGCGCGCCGCGAGGTTGTAGATCGCGCAGCCGATCGCCGTGAAGATCCAGCCAACGGCGGCATAGATGATGGCGATCAACACGCCGCCGATGACGACTTCTACGGCGCCGGCGCCCCCCGATGGCGCGAGGGCCAGCACGATGATCGCCGCCGGCACGGCGAAGATCGCGATAACGATGACGTAGATGACCGCGACCATCGTCGCGGTCTTGACCACCCCGAACCGACGGATCCTGTACATGACGAGTCCTCTCAGTGCTCTACTGAAACGCGGGTCGCTCGGTAGCATAGCTGGTCGTGGTGAGCGCTCGGCGGTCAACTCGCGGTGGCCGGTGACCGTTCCGGGCATCGAGGCCCATACGGGAATGACCAAACCGCGCGCCCTGGTCGGCGCGATTCCGCTGCCAGCATCGTTTGGAGGGTGAGGGAGGGCCACAGGGGCCAGCCAGCAGGACTCTGACGTGAGGGATTCGGCCCGGCACCGTCTATTCGAGCGTGGATGAAACGTCGAGAGCGCCCGGCGAGCGTGGTCGGGCTCGTCGCGCTACCCGCCCGTCGGGATCGGAGGGGCCTGGCGCGGCGACCTGTGCCTGATCTGCTGCTGGCAGCAGAATCGACCATTGCATTACCCGCCGGGTCCGGGCCGCCAGGTCCGGGTCGCCGCGCCGAGCCGCCGACTCGTGTCGCCAGGTCCGTGCCGCCAGGTCCGGCGACTCACAAAGGCCCCGGAGAAGCCGGGGCCTTTGGATGTCTGTAAGAGACCTCACGTGACGCGATGGTTCCGTGATGTCGCGCCGGACGCCACCACCCCGGCCGGGATCGTCCTTGACGAGTGGACTCGAGATCCAAGCTCGTCGGCCCAGCGGCACCGCCCGCTTGACCCCTGGCCTGCGGTCAGTCGAGCTAGGGGTTGTTGCAGCTGTTGACCAAGTAACCGTCGGAGATGAACCCTGCTTGATGGAACTGGATCGGGAGTCCCAAGCCTGGGACAGACTGCGCCAGGGCCGCGTTGAACTGGCCGAATCCGTTGCCGCCGGCGAACGTCACGTACCCGCCTGACGCGCCGTAGCGGGCGTAGCTTGAGAAATCGGTGCCCAGACACCCTGGGTTGTTCGGCTCGGCCGCCATTGCCGAACCAGCGACAACGATCGCGAACATGGCCGCGAGCGCGATCGACGATGCGATCCTTCTCATGGGTTTCCTCCGTTCGGGCTGTCAAACAGCAGGGCGGCAACGCTAACGTGCTCACCGACCACTCACAAGCTCCGCGATCCCATAACGGTGCGTCACCGCAACACGCAACGGGCTGGTCTTCCACCAGACTGGAAGCCGTACAAGACGATCGACGTGCGGTCGTGCCAGCAGCGCCCCCCCGCCCCCGCCCGCGCCCAGAATCACGAAGCCCCCGGCGGAGCCGGGGGCTTCGAGTGATCGCGTTGGAACGGGAGGGCTAGAAGTCCATCCCTCCGCCGCCGTCGTGACCGTGGCCGGCACCGGCCCCGCCCTTGTCCTTCTCCGGCTTGTCCGAGATCAACGTCTCCGTCGTCAGGACCATGGCGGCGATGGATGCGGCGTTCTGGAGCGCTGAGCGCGTCACCTTGGCGGCGTCGACGATCCCCTTCTTGAAGAGATCGACGTACTCGCCGTTGAGGGCGTCGTACCCGAAGCCGGGCTTGAGCGTCTTGACGTGCTCGACCACGACTTCGCCGTGGGCACCGGCGTTGTCGGCGATCTGGCGGGCCGGGGCCTCGAGGGCCTTGCGCACGATGTCGACACCGACCTGGGCGTCGCCTCCGAGCTTGATCTTGTCGAGGCACGGGATCGCTTGCAGGAGCGTCGTCCCACCGCCGGCGACGAGGCCCTCTTCAACGGCCGCGCGGGTCGTCGAGAGCGCATCTTCGATGCGGTGCTTCTTCTCCTTGAGCTCGACCTCTGTGGCCGCGCCGACCTTGATGACGGCGACGCCACCGGACAGCTTGGCGAGGCGCTCCTGGAGCTTCTCCTTGTCGTAGTCCGAGGTCGTGTCCTCGATCTGGGTCTTGATCTGGGCCATGCGGGCCTTGATCTGGTCCGGCTTGCCGTCCCCATCGATGAGGGTCGTGTCGTCCTTGGTCGCCACGATGCGGCGGGCGGAGCCGAAGTCCTCGGCTGTGACCGAGTCGAGCTTGCGCCCGATCTCTTCGCTGATGACGGTGCCGCCGGTCAGGACCGCGATGTCGCGGAGCATCTCCTTGCGGCGATCGCCGAAGCCCGGCGCCTTGACGGCCAGCACGCTGATCGTGCCACGGAGCTTGTTCACGACGAGTGTGGCGAGCGCCTCACCGTCGACGTCCTCGGCGACGATCAGCACAGGCTTGCCCTGTGCGACGGCCTTCTCGAGGGCCGGCAGCATGTCCTGCACGCTCGAGATCTTCTTGTCCGTGATCAGGATGAGCGGGTTGTCGAGGACCGCCTCCATCCGATCGGGGTTGGTCACGAAGTAGGCCGAGAGGTAGCCGCGATCGAACTGCATGCCCTCGGTGTATTCCTTTTCGAGGCCCAGGCTCTGGCCCTCTTCGACCGTGATGACGCCATCCTTGCCGACCTTGTCCATCACCTCGGCGATGATCTCGCCGACTTCCGGATCCGCGGCGCTGATGGCGGCGACGGCCGCGATCTGAGCGCGGTTGTCGACCGGGCGGGACTGCTTGGCGATCTCGGCCACGACGGCCGCGACAGCAGCCTCTATGCCGCGCTTCACGACCATGGGGTTGGCCCCGGCAGTCACGACACGGAGGCCCTCGGCGACCATCGCCTGGCCGAGCACGACCGCAGTGGTGGTGCCGTCGCCGGCGACGTCGTCGGTCTTGGTCGCGACTTCCTTGAGGAGCTGCGCGCCCATGTTCTCGAACGGATCCTCGAGCTCGATGTCGCGCGCGATGGTCACGCCGTCATTGGTGATGGTCGGCGAGCCGAACTTCTTGTCGAGGACGACGTTGCGGCCCTTGGGGCCGATCGTGACCTTGACCGCGTCGGCCAGGCGGTCGATACCGCGCTTGAGTGAACGACGAGCCGCCTCGTCGAAGATCAGTTGCTTAGCCAATTCGAGTGTCCCTCCAGGAACCTATGGGTCGGTGGATCGGGGCGACCGAGTCGCCGTCAGCCCTCGACGATCGCCAGGATGTCCTTCTGGCTGACGATGAGCAGCTCATCGCCGTCGATCTTGAACTCGGTCCCGGCGTACTTGGCGTAGAGAACCTTGTCCCCGGCCTTGACGTCCATCGTCTCGCGCTTGCCGTCGTCGAGGATGCGACCCGGGCCGGCGGCGACGATCGTCCCCTCCTGGGGCTTCTCCTTGACGGTGTCAGGCAGGACGATGCCGCTCTTGGTCATCTCCTCGCGGGCGCTGGGCTTGACGACGACGCGATCGCCGAGCGGGCGAAGCTTCGTCGAAGTCGCAGTGGCTTTGGCCAACGTGCATTCCTCCTGTGACGGCCAGAGCCGACCGTCGGGCGTACGTGCTTAGGGACGTCGACCGGGCGGAACGGCCCGGACCACGACGTTCCTGGAGTCCTGATCCGCATCGCCAGCAACCGTCTGAAGCGAGTCGAGCGATACGTTGGCACTCTCACAGCGAGAGTGCTAAGGGGAGACTAGCGAACTCGGGCGGCGGCTGTCAAATGGCCCGTGCGGCGGAGCGCGGGAAGGTCCGGTCATACGCGGCAACGAGGACCGGCCCAAGCACCTCGGCGGTCGTGCCGCGGCGTTCCGCGACCCAGGCCCCGATGATGCGCACCCATTCCGGCTCATTGCGGGAGCGCGGCGCACCGGGTGGGGCGAGGAAGGGCGAATCCGTTTCGACGAGGAGGCTGGTCGGCGGGACCAGCGCGGCAACCTCGGCCGACGACTCCTCGCCGGCCCGGAAGACCAGGCCCGAGAAGCTGATCGCGAGGCCGAGGTCCATGACCTGGCGAGCGTAATCGACGGACCCCGAGAAGGAATGGATGACCGCCGCGGGACGCTCCCCGAATGCCGACGCCCAAGCGGAACCACCGACGCCAGCCGTACGGAGGGCGGCGATCAGGGCATCCTGCGCGTCGTGCTGCCCAGGGGCCGAACGGCAGTGGAGGATCGCGGGCTTGCCGGTCTCCAGCGCCAGCGCGAGGTTTCTCTCCAGGTTGACGAGTTGGGCCGGGATGGGGCTGAAGACCCGGTCGTAGTCAAGGCCCGTCTCACCGATCGCGACGACCCGCTCGTCGAAGGCCCAGGCCTGGATGGCTCGCCAGTCGTCCGCGTCCACCTTGGCGGCGTCATGCGGATGGACGCCCACGGCGGCATCGAGCCACGCGAACCGCTCGACACAGCGCAGCGCCCGCTCCGAAGAGGCCACGTTCCAGCCCGGCACAAGGATCCGCTCCACGCCGGCCAGTCGCGCGCCACCAACGACCAGCTCGAAGTCCCCGTCAAACCGATCGGCGTTCAGGTGACAGTGACTATCGACGAGCTGCATCCGGCTCCGCGTCGACATCGAGCCGCGGGAAGAGCGGCTCCGGTGCCGAGACGTGCCCGGCGTCGTCGGTGTGCGCACCCCAGACGAGTTCGTCCTCGATGGCGGGGCCGTCGTTGCCATCGGCCGTGTACGGATAGTCGTAGCCGAG
>JANONZ010000458.1:0-3169 GCA_031421095.1 Thermomicrobiales bacterium | reverse complement strand
ATCTGGACCGTTTCGGCGGGCGTGACGCGTCACCCCGAAGTCATCGCAGGCGTCTGAACACAAGGCCGCCGCCAGGAGCCCCGCTCACGGCCCCTGCTACACTGCGGCCCACGTAATCCGGCGGCGGAGCCGGTCCTTCGGCCGCTCCCGGCCGAGGCGCACGGAGGCATCCACCCAGGCGCATGGAACAGATCCTCGGGCAGATCGGCGACACACTCGGCGGCGTCTTCGGCAGCCCCATCGTCCGGTTCGGCCTGCAGGCCATCGGGTTCTACCTCGTGATCCTGTGGCTCGCGTCTGCCTATTGGGCGTTCCGCGACATGCAGCAGCGCTCGGACAACGCGATCCTGCCGTATCTGGCCGCCGCGCTGATCATCCTGTTCACCCCGATCTTCTTCATCTTCGCAGTCTGGGTCTACAAGATCGTTCGGCCGCACGAGAAGATCGGCGAGGTCTGGGAGCGCAACCTGGCCGAGGAGGCGCTCCTGGCAGAGGTTGAGGCGATCCGTCACTGTCCCGCCTGCGAGCGGCGGGTCGATGACGAGTGGATCATCTGCCCGAGCTGCCGCACGCGCCTGAATCGGGTCTGCCCGAACTGCAGCCGACTCGTCGGTCTCGATTGGTCTCTGTGCGCCTGGTGCGGCAAGGACTTCGAGCGTCGGGAGGTCCCAGCGGCGGCGGCGCGGGCGCTGCCGGCGAGCCCAGAGGCGACCGGGCGGATCAGGGCCGCCACCAAAGCCTCCAGCGACGGGACGATCCCGGCCTCCGTTCGCACCTCGGTCCGCTCGTCGTCCGGCTCGATCCCGGCGTCCGCGCAGGATCCACTGACCGAGCGTTGACCCCGCGCGACGAGGTGCCCGAACCCGATCCCGCCCGGCCATCGGCGCCCGTCGCGCCATCGGCGCCCGTTGATCCTGCGGTGCCGTCGGCGCCCGGGTCCCGGCCTGGTGCCACCACCTTCACCATCGAGGGCCGGTCCGCCCCGGCGCTCTTCGTCATCGGCTGGTTGGCCAGTCTCCTGGGGCTTGGCTTCATCGGCATCGCGTTCCTGGCCGGCGGCGGCCTGGCTACGGCTGTATTGCTCGTCGTCGGGCTCCTGCTGCTGTCGGTCGGCCTCATCGCCGCGGCTGGCTCCCAGGGCATCGAGCGACGCGCACGGGCCACCCTCCCGTATGTGGGCCCGTCACCGTTCCTGGTCTTCGCTGCGTCGATCCCAGTCTCGGTCCTTGGTCTCATCGTCATCGCCGTCCCGCTTGGCATCGTCGGCGTGCCGCTGGACGGGCCAGTCGCGAGCCTCCTGTCCGTCACGGTCCAGGCACTGGTCTATGTAGCGTTCGTCCGGCTGTTGGTCGTCGATACAGGGGCGCTCGACTGGGCGGAGATGGGGGTCCAAAAGCTCGACCGGAGGGCGGTGGCGGAGATGGCCGGCGGGGCACTCTGGGCGATCCCGGTCATCGCCGCGACGATCCCTGTCTCGGCCGTCCTTCTCGCCCTGTTCCCGGTCACGCCGGCCAGTCCACTGCCACCGACGGGCGAGCCGGTCGGGTTCGCCATCTCGCTCGTCGCCGGGGTGATCGTTGCGCCGTTCGGCGAAGAGATCCTGTTCCGGGCCTTCGCCACGACTGCCTGGGCTCGTGGCCTCGGTCCTCGGCGAGGCCTCATCCGGGCCGCGTTCGTTTTCGCCTTCGCCCATGTTCTGACCATCACCGGGTCGTCGGCGGGTGACGCGATCGGCCTCGCGGTAGTTGGGTTCGGGACGCGGCTCCCCATCGCCCTGGCGCTCGGCTGGCTCTTTCTCCGGCGAGGGTCCATCTGGGCCGCGTTCGGCCTGCATGCCGCGTTCAACGGTGTGTTGCTGGTGGTGGCCGAGGTCGCGAGCCGGTCCATCTGACGCGCCCGGGTCGTTGAGGCCCGGTGCAGTGGCGATTGACCGGCTGGTGAGGCCCCATGGTTAGGCTTCGCATCGTCCTCAAGGTCCGGATGGCGGGGGGAATCGGCGGGCTCCCGTCGTCCGGGCCTGGGGACGCCTGATCGCCGCTCATCGTCGCCCGGAGGTATCGCGGTGGCTCCAACCCACGAACTGACCGACGGTCATCTCGCCGCCGACGGTCATCTCGCGGCCGGCGGCCGTGCCATCAGGGAGATGCCGGCCGAGGAGCGTCCACGCGAGCGCCTGGCCATGCGAGGGGTCGGTGGCCTGAGCGCGGCCGAGCTGATCGGCCTCATCTGGGGCTCCGGCACGCGCGGCCGTTCAGCGGTTGACCTCGCCGCCGATGCTCTGTCCCGCCACGACGGCTTGACTGGCCTTGCCCGGGCGACGGAACTCGAACTGGTGACGGTCAGTGGGGTCGGAGAGGCCAAGGCGGCCCAGCTGGTGGCTGCGTTCGAACTCGGTCGTCGTCTCCTCGCCGACTGGCCTGTGGCGCGCTGGACGATCCGCGGGCCGCACGACGTCGCGGATCGGTTGATCCTGCAGATGGGTCGGCTGGAGCGCGAGGAACTCCGCGTCGTCATGCTCGACACGAAGAACCACGTCCTCCGTGTCGCGACCGTCTACCAGGGCAACGTCAGCTCATCGCTGGTGCGGGTGGGGGAGCTGTTCCGCGACGCGGTCCGGCTGAATGCCGCCGGGGTCATCCTCGTCCATAACCATCCATCGGGCGACCCGACCCCCTCGCCGGACGACCTCCACCTGACCGCCGAGGCCCTGGCCGCCGGTCGACTTCTCGATATCCAGTTGTTGGACCACCTGGTCATCGGCCACGATGCGTACGTGTCGCTGCGCGACCGGGGCGTCGCGTTCGATCGGGCGCTGCCTGGGGTCGGGGCACGGGCAGCCGACTAACCGGCCTGCGCCGACCGACCTGCGTGGGCCGGATCCTCGACTTTGGTGCCGCCACGCGGGCGGACTTGCCGGCCGAACGCGTCGATGCCGGGCCGGGCGCGTGCGGCCCGACCATGGGCGCACGCCGCGCCCACCCCCCGCGTGCCCCACAGCCGTGGCTCCCGGATGACCGGCTATACTGCCCGGGCCGCCACGCCCGGGCCGCCACGCCCGAGCCGGCCGCCTCTGCCCGGGTGGCTGATCCGCGCGAGCCGCCACGGTCCCAGGCGATGTTCGCGCCACGCCGACCCACCGTCACGAAGGACCCACTCCGCATCATGATCG
>JANONZ010000457.1:0-9170 GCA_031421095.1 Thermomicrobiales bacterium | reverse complement strand
GTCGTCCAGATCTTCGCGGTCGGATCCATCGTGCCGGAAGCGGTCGCCGCCGTCCGCACGCTCCACCGCGAAGAGATCGCCGCGAACCTCATCGTCGTCACGTCCGCTGAGCGCCTGGCGGCCGGGCAACACACGGGCCGGCTGGACGCGCTCCGGAATGGGCGCAAGGACCGGATCGGGCACCTCGGGACCCTCATCCCGCCCGCCGAGCGTCGCGCACCGATCGTCACCGTGGCCGACGCCGCCTCGCACGCCCTCAGTTTCATCGGCGGCGCGTTCGGGGCCCCGGTCGTGCCGCTCGGGGTGGACACGTTCGGACAGTCGGGCACGATCCCGGACCTGTACCGCTACGCCGGCATCGATGCCGACCACATCGTGGAGGCGGCCATCCTCGCCCTGGACCTGGAGGCACGCTGATGAGTGACGCGACGCAGATCCTGACCGACGCGCAGCAGGCGTTCCTGCGCGAGCGTCCGCACGCCATCATCGCCACGATCATGGTCGATGGCCGCCCGCAGCTCACCCCGAACTGGTTCCTGTGGGACGGTGCGCGGTTCTGGTTGAGCACCCTCAGCTGGACCGTCAAGGTGAAGAACGCCAGACGCGATCCGCGGGTCACGCTGTGCATCGACGGGCCGGACCGGCGCACCAACTACGTGCAGGTCTTCGGGACCGCGGACGTGGTCGAGGGCGACGTTCGCGCACGCACGCTCGACCTCATCCACAAGTACGAGCCGGTCGAGGCGGACGCTCTCGCGCACTGGGAGGGGATCAAGGACGATCGCGTCCTTCTGGTCGTGCGCCCCGATCGCTTCCAGTGGCGGTACGACGACTGACGCTCCGCCGCGGCGCCCAAGCCAGCTGAGGCGGCTGTCGAGGGGATCAGGCCGGGACGGCCGCCGCCAGTCCGATCTCGGCGAGGGTGGCCCGCGACGCGTTGATGGCCGTCTCGATGTCGGCTCCGTCGATACCGTAGTGGGGGATCGCCCGGATCATGCCCTTTGGGTACTCGATCATCCGGACGCCGCGACGAGCGAGTGCGTCCAGGAACCCCGCCCGCTGCCGGACCACGGCGGCCCGCCCCTCGGTGTCGTCCGGCCAGGCCGACTGCCCCACCCCGAACAGGACGAAGTTCGTCCTGACACGTGTCGGGTCGATGCGGGTCACGCCGGACATCGATGCAAGGGCGTCGGCCAGATGTCGCGCGTTCTGGTGGTCGTCGGCGAGCCGTTCGATCATGCCTTCCGGTCCATCCCGGAGGGCCACCAGGCCGGCTGCAGCGATGACCCCGGCCTGGCGCATCCCGCCGCCGATCATCTTGCGCGCCCGACGTGCCCGGGCGATGAACGCCCGGTCGCCCACGACGATGGAACCGACCGGGCAGGCCAGGCTCTTGGACAGGCAGAACGTCGCCGACGCGCCCGCCGGCACGAGGTCGCGGGCAGGCACGCCGAGCGCGACCGCCGCGTTGAACAGTCGCGCGCCGTCGATGAACAGCGGCACCCCGACCTCCCGCGCCAGCTCGCCGATGATCGAGCTGTAGGCCGGCGTGAGTGGCTGGCCCATCGACAGCGAATGCGTGTTCTCGATCGTGATGAGCGAAGTGATCGGCTCGTGGACGTCGTTGGGGTCCCGGACGGCGGCCCGGATCGCCGCCGGATCGATCGTGCCGTCGTCGCCCGGGGGGATCCCCCGGACCGAGGCACCGACCACGATGGCGTGCCCGGCCGCCTCGCTCGAGAAGGTGTGGATCTCGGCGGGCCCGATGATCTCGCCGCCGCGCGGAACGTGGGCCATCAGCCCGACCAGGTTGCCCATCGTGCCGCTTGTGACCAGCAGACCGGCCTCTGTGCCGAGCAGGTCAGCCGAGCGCTCCTCGAGTGCCCGGACCGTGGGGTCCTCGCCGAAGACGTCATCGCCGACCTCGGCCTCGGCCATCGCCCGGCGCATCGCGGGTGAAGGCTGCGTGACGGTATCCGAGCGGAGGTCGATCACGCCCGGGCGCGAGCGCGCGAGGCGCGAGCTGCTGAAGCTGTGGGGTTCATGGATGAACGGTAGCATAGGACTACAACTCCGCCAGTCCTGTCCAGTGTGGCTTACACTGGACTCGATGGTCGAGCGTGGGGACGGAGAGTTGGTCGTGGCCGAATCGCGGCTCGACCGGGTCGGCTGGTCTGCCCTGCGCTACCCATCGTTCCGCCTCTTCTTCGGCTCCATGCTGGCCCTCAGCAGCGGCAGCTTCGTCTATTTCGCCGCGCTTGGATGGTACGTTCTGGAGCTGACCGGATCGGCCGCCGCGGTCGGAGTCGCCTTCACCGCCTACGGCCTGGCGGGGCTCCTGTTGACGGCACATGCGGGGGTCCTCACCGACCACTTCGGATCGCGGGCGATGCTGCTGATCTCGCTGGCCGGGATGGCCGCCTTCTCGGGCGGGCAGGCGATCGCGGCCCTTGCCGGCAGTCCTCCGTACTGGCTGGTCGTCGCGCTGGCGTTCGGGCTTGGCCTCGCCCAGACGGTCGGCGCGCCGGCGTCGGTCGCGATCGTCAGCGATCTGGTCCCACCGCCCGCCGTGTCCAGTGCGACCGCCCTCAACTTCCTGCACATGAATGCCGCCCGGATCATCGGCGGGCTGGTTGGTGGGACCCTCCTGGCCGCGGGTTCGCCCGCATTCGGATTTGCGGCGGCTGCGATCCTGGCCGCGGTGCCGGCCGTGGCCATGAGCCGGCTGCCGTCAGTCGACCGCGCCGAAGCGGGCCCGGAGCGTCCGCGCGCGGCGTTCATCGGGCCGCTGCTGGAGGCCTTTCGATACGCCATCGCGCATCCCACGCTGGGCGTCCTCATCGTCCTCGCCATCGCCCCAGGGGCGATCGGCCTCAGCTACATCTTCATGCTGCCCGTTGCCGCCGAGGAGCTTGGCATCGGCGCCGGCGGGCTCGGCGCGCTGCTCGTGGCGAGCGGCGCGGGCGGACTCCTCGCGGGCCTCTCGCTCGAGGCCGTCCAGCGCCGCGTCGGTCATGGCCGCGGGATCGTCATCGGCCTGGCCGGCGCGTCCGGCGCCATGGTCGCCTTCGGCCTGGTGCCCGGCGTTCCCCTGGCGCTGGTGGCCCTCGCGGTGATCGGCGGGAGCATCCTGACGTACGCCGCGTCCAGTGTGACGCTCATCCAGGCACTGGCCCCGGCCCGCCTGCGGGGCCGGCTGGTGAGCCTGTTCGCGATGTTCTACTGGGGCATGCTGCCGGTCGGCAGCCTGCTGACCGGTTTCGTCGCCGAGGCCACCACCGCCCGGATGACGGTCCTCCTGTCCGGGATCGCTCTCGGCCTGGTCGGAACGATCGCCTTCGTCGCCCGCCCGCAGCTGGCGACCCTGGCCGTGGCCCGCGACGGACGGACGCTGCGCGGCGACCTGACCGGCTCGGGCGTGGAGCAGGGTAGGGAGCGTGGACATGCCGACTGATCCAGGCGTGACAGCCGCCCGCGACGCCGCGCCCGGTGCGCGGGTGGCGATCGTCACGGGCGGCGCGGGCGCGCTCGGGACCGCGATGTGCGAGCGCTTCGTCCTGGACGGGATCAGGATCGTCGTCGCCGACGTTGCGCTCGAACCCGCCGAGGTGCTCGCCCGCCGGACCCGTCAGTCTCGAACGGCGCTGTGTTCGATATCTCGGGCGGCCGCGCCGGGCACTGACGGGGCGATCAGCCGACCGCCGCGTCCGGTCGTATCTCGTCGACGAAGTCCCAGGCGCGCATCGTGCCCGGCTCGAGGCGGACGACAACGCCTGGCTCAACCCGGTCCGCGTAAGCATTGCCATTCACCGCCCCGAGGTAGCGGACGGAGAGACGCCGGCTTACTTCGGCACGTGTGTCCGTGATGATCTGGGCGATCCCGCAGACCTCGAATCCTCGGGCAGGCCAGCTGTGGTCGAACACCACGACGCTGGCTCGCGGGTCTGCCGCGAGGTGCCGCAGCTTGATGTCGCCGAGCGGGACCCCGATGTTGAAGCCGCCGCCGCGCCACTCGTGCCATACCGGCGACAACAGGACCGTGCCGTCCGCCCGGTGGGTGGCGAGCACCGCGCAGTAGGGTCGCTCCAGCAGGTCTCCAAGATCGTCGACGGCTCGGCGGGTCATATGGTCGATCCTTTCAGGTGGTCGAGGTCAGTCGATGTGCAGTCGCGCGCTGTGGATGGCGGTGCGGGTCGCGCCGCCGGCGTACCAGATCGCCAGGATCTCGTCGGGGCCGGTTGCCACGCCGCACGGATGGCCGAAGATGAAGCGGACGTCACGGACGCCGAGGATGTCGCCGACCCGGCGCGCCTCGCGGCGCCTCAGTGCGCGGATCTGATCGATCGAGCCCTCGAGCCAGGGGAGGGCTTCCGGCCGGCCGGGCGCCTCGTTGGCGTAGACGGCGAGGATGCGGAGCGGTCGCCGAGCGCCCATGCCCGCTGCTACAGCCGCTTGCGGACGCCGTCAGGTTCCTGGGTCCGCCAGCCCGGCCGGAACTGGATGACGGTCCCGGACAGACTCGCCACCCAGAGTTCGCCGGTCGATGCCTCGTGCATCATGTGGCCCGGCGTCGGTAGCCACCCGTTGACCGCGCCCGTGTCGGGATCAAGCTTCAGCAGGCGGCCGGCGAGCGAGTCGAAGCTCAGGATCTCGTCGATCGACCGGTGGGTCATCGCCCACAGGTCCCCGCGCGGCCCGAAGGTGAGGCACTGGGTCGCGCCGAGATGCCGCCACTCGGTCTGGTAGGTCCCGTCGGGCTCGAAGATCTGGATCCGGTGGTTGTGGCGGTCGCTGACCAGGACCCGTCCGTCCGGTGCGACGGCGACGGAATGCGGGGTGTCGAACTCGCCCGGCGCCGAACCGCGGTGGCCCCAGGCGCGGATGAAGCGACCATCGGGGTCGAGATGGACGACGCGCGAGTTGCCGTAGCCGTCTGCGACGTAGACGGAGCCGTCGGAAGCGAAGGCCACGTCGGTCGGCATGTGGAACGTCCTGTCGTCAGCGCCGCTCACGTCGGGCGTCCCGAGCTCGAGGAGGATCTCGCCGTCGACGGTCGTCTTGAGAACCCGATGGCGGCCACAGTCGGTGAGCCAGAGGTTCCCGTCGCGATCGATCCGCATGCCGTGGGGGAGGCCGATGTTGGCGTCCCAGCTCGACAGGGCGTGGCCATCCTTGTCGAACAGGACGACGGGGGCGATCGCCGGGCCGCGATGGAACACGACCATCCGGCCGTCGCGCGCCTCGACGACGGCGGAGACCCGGCCGAACCAGGCACCCGGCGGGAGCCCGTCCTGGCCCCAGCGGCTGTCGGCGATGTACCGGAGCAGGTCGCCCCGCGGCGGACCCCAGGCGCCCGGCTGGTCGCTCATGCCCACCCTGACACTCTATGGCGTGACGGCGATCCGTGCCGGTTGCTGCGGCCACACTACACGACACGGCGGCCTCTCGAGCGCTACGTCGTGGGTGATGGCTGCGTGACGGTATCCGAGCGGAGGTTGATCATGGTGTGCTCCCGGCGGCGCGTTCGCCGATCAGCCTAGCTGTCGATCGTGTGTAGGAGGTAGCATGGCACTGCAACTCCGGCCTCCACGTCCAGTGTGGCTGACACTTGAGCGTCTGGCGGAGCAGACCATCGAGGGTCGTCCATGGCGGTCGAGTCGCGCCTCGAGCGGGTAGGTTGGTCCGCCCTGGGGTACCAACCATTCCGCGTCTTCCTCGGCGCGATGCTCGCCTCCACGAGCGGCAACTTCATGTACTTCGCCGCGCTCGGCTGGTACGTCCTGGCGGCCACCGGCTCGGCCGCCGCGGTGGGCCTCACGTTCACGGCCAGCGGGCTGCCGATCCTGTTCCTGAGCACGTACGCGGGCGTCCTGACGGATCGATTCGGGACGCGGACGATGCTCCTCTGGTCGTTCGTCGCGATGATGGCGTTCACCCTCGCGATGGCCGGGTCGGCGGCCAGCGGCACTGTGCCGTTCGCTCTGATCGTGGTCCTCGCCTTTGGCTTCGGGGTGGCCCAGGCCGTCGGCGCCCCCGCCTCGGTCGCGATCGTGACCGAGCTCGTCCCAGCCCCCGCCGTGTCCAGTGCGACCGCCCTCAACTTCCTGCACATGAACGCGGCCCGGGTCGCCGGCGGACTGGCGGGTGGACTGCTGCTGGCAGCGTTCACGCCGGCCGTCACGTTCGGGGTGGCCGCGCTGCTCCTCGCCGTGCCGATCGTCATGATGACGCGACTGCGGACCGAGGGACCGCCCCGGGCCGAGGGCCGCACGCGTTCCGCGCTCCTGGGTCCGCTCGTCGAGGCGATCCGGTATGCCGCCGCCTACCCGACACTCGGGGTCCTCATGCTCCTCACCGTCGCGCCGGGCGCGATCGGGCTGACGTACACCTTCATGCTGCCCGTCGCAGCCGTGGAGCTCGGCATCGGTGCCGGCGGCCTCGGCATCCTGATGGCCGGCGCCGGCATCGGCGGTCTTGTCGCCGGGCTGTCGCTCGAGTCGGTCCAACGCCGGATCGGGCACGGCCGGGCGGTCTTCGGGGGGTTGATCGGCGCTTCGATCGGGCTCATCGGCTTCGGTGTCCTGCCGGGACTCCCGCTTGCCGTCGCGGCGCTGGGCCTGGCGGGCGCAAGCTTCCTGACCTACGGCGCGGCGAGTGTGACGTTGACCCAGGCCCTCGCCCCGGCCCGGATGCGCGGCAGGATGGTCAGTCTGTTCGCCACGGCGTACTGGGGGATGATGCCCATCGGCAGCCTCTTCATCGGGGTGGTGGCACAGGCGACGACCGCGCGCATCGCCATCTCCCTGTGCGGCGTCGGGCTGGCCGCCGCTGCAGCACTGGCCTTCGTCGTTCGGCCGCAGATCGCGACGCTCGCGGTCGCTCGCGACGGGCGGAGCGTCAGCGGCGATCTCGAGGGGTCAGGGGCGTCCGCGTGGAGTGAGGCAGATCCGGGTAGCCCAGGTCGGTGAGGGGTTTGCCCGGGACGGGGTTGAACTCCCCGCTGCCGGGCACGAACGGGAATCGTTCCCGGAGCTCCATCGGCAGGGAGATGCCGAGCCCCGGTGTCTCGGGCGGCAGGACGTGCCCGGCGCGCATGACGAACGAGTCGCCCATGACCTCCGCGTGCAACGGTCCGAATGCCGGCGGGATCTCGCAGATGGCCGTGTTGGGGGCGGCGAAGGCCGCATGGATGTTCTGCATGAGCGCCCCTCCGGCACCCCAGGCGTGGGTCGCGATCCGCCGCCCGCGCCCTTCGAACATCGCGGCGATCCGTCCGAATTCGGTGAGTCCGCCGCAGAACGCGGCATCCGGCTGAGCGATGTCAAACGCGTCCTCCTCGGCGAAGACCCGCCACTCGTGGATCCCGGTGAGTGTCTCGCCACCGGCGATAGGGACGGACGTCGCGCCGCGGAGTTCACCGTAACCCCAGGGGTTCGTGTAGGGCAGTGGCTCCTCGAACAGGAACAGGTCGAAGGGCTCCACCGCCCGCACGACCGCGAGCGCCGTCTCGACCTCCCAACCTGGTACGGACAGGTTGTCCTGGTGGCCGTCGAGCAGGATGGCGACATCCGGCCCGACGTGTTCACGAACGAACGCGAGCTTCGTGGCCTCGAATTCCGCCGCCGCGGCTGGCTCGGTGAACTGGTAGTCCTCGCCGTCTGGGGTGGAGGCGCCGGTCCCGAGCTTGAACGCCTGGAACCCGAGGCCCAGGTAGAAATCGATCTTCGCGGCCAGCTGGTCCTGTGGGTAGACGCTCCCGCCGCCCGTGGCGTAGCCCAGCAGCCTGTCGTGTCGCGCCCCGCCGAGGAGGGTGTGGACGGGAACGCCCAGCTCGTGCCCGCGCAGGTCCCAGAGGGCGGCCTCGATGCCGGTCAGTGTGGCGAGCCCGAGACCGGTGCGGGCCCAGAACCGACCGCTGTGGAAGCAGCGTGCGGCGAGGGTCGGCACGTCCTCCACCGTCTGGCCGATCAGGATGGGCCGATAGAAGTCCACGATGGACGGGATCGACTCCGGCACGAAATAGCCGGCGTACGTCTCGCCGAGCCCGGTCAACTCCGTGTCCGTGATGATCTCGATGAACGCCGCGCTCCTGCGCGACCGCCCGAAATATGGGTCGTTCGTGCTGGGCCCGGTCAGGAGGACCGTGCGGACGTCGGTGATTCGCATGGCTTGTTCGTTGCCCTCGGACTACACTGTCACTTGCCTGAAGAGCGTCTGGTACGCCTTGATTGTAACGAGGACATCGCGTGACACAGCACGACAGGAACGACCCAACCGCGACCGGCACACGCGTCGCGATCGTCACAGGCGCCGCGGGCACGCTCGGGACCGCGATGTGCGAGCGCTTCCGGCGCGACAACATACGCGTCGTTGTCGCGGACGTGGCCTTCGAGCCCGCCGAGGCACTCACGCGGCGCCTCGACCCGTCCGGCGCGCGAGCGCTCGCGGTCGCTGTGGACATCACCGACTACACGAGCGTGGAGGCGATGGTCGCCGCGACGCTGGACTGGGCGGGACGGATCGACATCCTCGTCAACAACGCCGGGATCTCCGAGAGTCAGGTCCCGGTCTGGGAGATGCCGCTCGTGGCCTGGCAACGGACCATCGACATCGACCTGACCGGGGTCTTCCACGGCTGCCGGGCGGTCCTGCCGACGATGATCGCGGCCGGCTGGGGCCGCATCGTCAACATCTCCTCGATCGCCGGCAAGGAGGGCAAGAACAACCCAGCTGCGTACTCGGCGGCGAAGGCCGGGGTCATCGGGCTGACGAAATCGGTCGCCTTCGAGGTCGCTCCACATGGGGTCCTCGTGAACGCCATCACGCCCGGCGCCATCTGGACGGCGAACTGGTCGAATCTCTCCGACGAGCAGCGCGACGAGGTGGTCCGCCGCCACCCGGTCGGTCGGTTCGGGCGGGCCGAGGTGGTCGCCGCGCTTGTCGCCTGGCTCTCGTCGGACGAGTGCTCGTTCTCGACCGGGGCGGTGTTCGACATCTCGGGCGGGCGCGCCGGCCACTGATCGTCCACCCGCGGGCGGTGGGCGCTATGCGGATCGGCCCGCGTCTACCGAAAGTGCGGCAGCACTTCGTCTGCGAACAGCTCCAGGTCATCGGTCCCCAGCATCCCCGCGAATCGCAGTTGGACCATGTCGAAGCCAAGATCGATAGCC